>JBIKKS010000126.1:0-6156 GCA_044360235.1 Flavipsychrobacter sp.
TCGTCGCCATGGCAACGAGTAAAGACTTTCTTTCCGGATGAGCTGAATGAGTATTGCTTATCAAAACAGTTTAGCAACGAACTGTCTGGCACAGCAAGCAACTACTTATATTTTACCTTCTTTTTGCTAACCTCTATTTGGGTGCTGTTTTACAGGAAGCTACTCGATGAAAATATACTGTTTATATATGGCTGTATGTTCTTGTTTTTTGTAGTTAATGCATTTGTGACATCGCTTGGCTCAACGGTTATATACCGCTTTCAATACCGCATATTCTGGATATTGCCTGCGACTAATGCGATATTGATGATAAAATACTACCTTAGTAAAGAAGCTATAGTCAATGTATTTGTAAAACAGCAAAAGGAATAATAAATTTCTGTTGTTTAAAAAGAAAAAGTGCATTACCTTTGCAGAAATATTTTAGGTATATCATGTTTGCAATAGTTAATATAGCAGGACAACAATTCAAGGTTAAGCAGAATGACGAATTGTTTGTACATCGTTTGGGCGGTAATGCCGGCGACAAAGTTGAATTTTCTGAAGTGCTTATGGTAAGCAACGAAGGCAGCATATCTGTAGGAGCTAATTCTAGAAAAGTTCAAGCGGAAATTCTCGATCATCTTAAGGGCGATAAAGTTATCGTGTTTAAGAAAAAGCGCAGAAAGGGCTACCAGAAAAAGAATGGCCATCGCCAGAGCCTTACCAAGATAAGAATAAATGAAATAGCATAATTAAACTCGTAATAGCAATTAATAGATAAATAATGGCACACAAAAAAGGGGAAGGCAGTGTACGTAACGGCCGTGACTCCCACAGTAAAAGACTAGGTGTAAAGATATTTGGTGGTCAACCAGCTATCTCTGGAAATATCATCCTCCGTCAGCGTGGAACAGTATATCATCCTGGCACAAACGTAGGTCTCGGAAAAGACTTCACCATATTCGCACTTACCGATGGTGTTGTTGAATTCCGCAAAACCAGAAATAAAACTCTGGTATCAGTAAGCGCAGCTAACTAAGAAAAATCGCCGAGGTCTAACCCCCTTCGGCGATTTTGCCATATAAGATTTTTGTTTAACCCTTAAATTCACAGTTATGGCAACAGCAAAGAAGGCGGTAGCAGCTAAGAAAGCAGCTCCCGCAAAAAAAGCGGCTCCTGCTCCTGCAAAGAAAGCAGCTCCGGTAAAAGCAGCTCCTGCTCCTGAAAAGAAAGCAGCCCCTGCTAAAAAAGCAGCTCCCGCTCCTGCAAAGAAAGCGGCTCCTGCTAAAAAAGCAGCTCCCGCTCCTGCAAAGAAAGCGGCTCCTGCTAAAAAAGCAGCTCCTGCTCCTGCAAAGAAAGCAGCTCCTGCTAAAAAAGCAGCTCCCGCTCCTGCAAAGAAAGCGGCTCCTGCTAAAAAAGCAGCTCCCGCTCCTGCAAAGAAAGCGGCTCCTGCTAAAAAAGCAGCTCCTGCTCCTGCAAAGAAAGCAGCTCCTGCTAAAAAAGCAGCTCCTACAAAGGATGCAGCTCCACAAAATGCCGCAGCTCCTAAAAAAGTTGCAGCGAAAAAGAATGCTGGTCCTGTTAAGGCAGCCGCTAAGAAGAAATAAGATTTATTTTAGCGATCTTAAAAAAGGCTATGTTATGTAGCCTTTTTTTTATGCCAATAAGTCTCCACTGTTGTCATATAAGTTACAGGGTACTATTGTAAGATGACTTACGGAATGGTAACATGTGTGCATTCTATAGCAGCACCTCTGAACACAGACCCATGCGTGTCGAAATCAACTGTATCATCGGTAGTGAAATATCTAGTAGTGCCATTGTGAGTAAGGCGACTGTTCATATATGGGTGTCGCTGCAGGTAATCGGCTAGGCTATGAGCTACAATATCTCCTTGCGACACTACCTTTATATGCTCTGGCAAATACTCCCGAATTTTGCCCATCAACAATGGATAATGGGTGCATGCCAATAGTATAGTATCTATTCCTGAATCTTGTTGCATCAATTCGCTTAGGTATTTCTGCACAAAATAGTCGGCACCGTTTTGCTCATATTCGCCGTTTTCTATGAGGGGCACCCACATAGGGCATGCCTGCTGAAAGACCTGTATTTGAGGATAAAAGTGACTAATCTCTATCTTGTAAGACTCTGAAGTAACCGTTCCTTTAGTGCCCAGCACACCCACCTTGCCTGTACTAGTATAGTTGCCTATAACCTCTGCAGTAGGTCTTATAACGCCCAGCACCCTGTTATGTGGTGCCATAGCTGGCAAGTCTTGCTGCTGTATGGTGCGCAGCGCCTTGGCAGATGCAGTATTGCACGCTAGTATCACCAGCGGACAACCCATACCAAAGAACCACTCCACGCATTGCTTTGTGTACTGGTGCACCGTTTCGAAAGACCGATTGCCATAGGGTGCACGACCATTATCGCCCAGATATATATAGTCATATTGTGGTAGCAGGGCTGCTATAGACTTAAATACCGTCAAACCACCATAACCAGAATCGAATATACCTATAGGATGCGTCACAGTCAGGAATTTTAAAATGTACACAAATGTACCATCATCCTAATTAAGGAACGATGAAGAAATAATAGGAAGCAATAAAAGAGAAAGGTCTCATCTGGAATATACCAGAGGAGACCTTCCAAAATAATGATGTTGTGTGCTAGTATTAGTTAGCTACAACTATTTGTTTAACTATAGAACCGTTAGTACCGTTGATGTTTACCATGTAAGTACCGTTAGCCAAGTCAGCTACAGAAACTGTAGCAGTGTGCTGTGTAGCTGTAGGAACACTAACAGTTTTCACTACACGACCCTGAAGATCCATGATAGTAACAGTAGAAGATTGTGCTTTAGTCCAGTTGATGCTGATGTTCAAAGTACCCTGAGAAGGAACAGGATAAAGTGTAGCAGTACCGCCTGCATTGCTTACATTCTTAACAGAGTTTACAAAAGAACCATAATAGTAGTTTGCTTTTGTATCGCCGAAAGTGAAAGTCCAACCTATGCTAATGTCGTTAGACTGACGAGTAGAAGAGGTCATTTGTCTGTTACTGTTGTAAGAGTAAGCATACTTGTAAGTATTAGCCCAAGAGCCGCTACCTGTAGTATCCCAAGACTGTGCAATTTCAGTTTGTGGATTGCCACCTGTAAAATCACTAAACAGACTCAACATATCGTTTACATAAGCAGTACCATCATAATTCTGGTGAAGCTTAGTAGTACGGTTGTTAGAAGAATCGTAAGTGTAAGTAAACAATTCTGTATTATCCCATGATGCACCATTCCAAGTGCTTTGAGCAGAGGTCAACATTTTGTTAGCAGAATTGTAAGTGTAGTTAGTTTGGCTAGTGAACACTGGCGAAGAAGCAACGAAGTTTGATTTAGTTTCGTTGATTATGTTTCCAGCTATGTCATAATAGTACAAAGTTTGGCTGCTTGGTACATAGCTAGCTATACCATCCCACAACTGAAACTGATCTTGATACAACTGATTTGCAGAATTGTAGCTGTATGCATTGCGAGAATCAGTGATCCAAGCAGATGTACCATCCCAATGCTGAGTGATCATGTTTGCTTTTTTGTTGCTGCTGTTGTAAGTATAGATATACTTGAATTTGTTTACCCAAGACAAAGTGAATAAACCATCCCACTCCTGTGTTACTTTAGTTGTAAGATTGTTGCTGGCGTCAAACTCCTGCAACGTTCTCATGTTGTTATTCTGAGTATCTCCAGCTGTAAAACTCCAGTTGTTAGCCTCGTCGAACTTTAGAAGGCTCTTCAAATCACCGCCTCTTGAAGTAGAAAGATAGTTGTAAGCGGTAGAATCGAAACGTTTGAATTCTGCACCATTGTGCGTCCAGTGCGCTTGTGCTGTCAGTCGCGTAGATTGAGCCTGAGCGTCCTGAGAAAGTACTACTACAGGTATTGCAAGTGTTAAGAGTAGCTTCATTTTGTTCATAAAAGGCAATTTAATTTGATTTATTTAAGGTACAAACATAAAAACCATACAATGATAGTAATAAATTTTGGGAAAATACAAATTTCAGTCAAAAATTGTTGTGTACATAAACTCCCATTCATTTACCATCACTGCATCTATATTCAAGTCACGAATAATGTGTAATTTCTACACACCTCGTTACGATTCTGAACACTATACACAATCCCTTTATGCTATATGTATAATAGCCGCATATGACGGCTAGATAACCAATAGCCCTGGTTAAAATAAGCTGCTAAACGTTCACAAATAAACACATTATGAGGTACAAACCATTGCTTAACAAAGAGTTCCCTAATAATGATATATTGTTATTGCTAAAAAGTCGTTAATACCCGCCTATTTCACTATTTTTGACGTTTTTCTAACCATAATATTTCCCCTCATGTGGCATAATACAGCCGCGTTTATTATTAAGTTCCGCATTGCCTTGCTTGTTATATTACTAACAGCCACTGGTATTATGGGTTATTATGCAGCCCAGGTCAAACTCAGCTATGAGTTTACCAGCGCAGTGCCTACTGATAACCCAAAGTATATAGAATATCAGAAATTCAGAAAACAATTTGGCGAAGATGGCAACCTGATGGTGATAGGTGTGCAAACTGACAAATTCTTTTCGCCTGATTTCTTCAACGACTATGCCCAACTGGCAAAAGATATAGCTGAGGTAAATGCAGTAGAAAATGTATTGAGTATACCTGGTGCGGTAACTCTAATAAAAGACACCGTAACATCAAAGCTTAAAGTAATGCCTATTGCAGGCAATCCTCCCTTTGCCAATGTAGACAGCATAAGACAGACCTTTGAAAACCTACCGGTTTACAAGGGCTTTTTGTACAACCCCGATACCAAAGCCTATATGATGGCAGTGCGTATTGATAAGGTGGTGCTCAACTCTAAAGACAGAGCAGGTGTTATCAATACTATTGTAGACCTTGGAAATGCTTTTGGCGAAAAACACAAAACAGAAATTCATTACTCAGGCCTGCCGCTCATACGCACCCAAATGGCTATGAAGGTACAGGCAGAGATGAAACTCTTCCTTATCCTTTCGTTTGTACTTACTGCCGTAATACTGGTAATATTCTTCCGATCGCTGGTAGCAGTGCTGGCATCTATGATGGTAGTGGCTATAGGGGTTATATGGTCGGTAGGCACTATTGTGCTGCTAGGTTATAAAATCACATTGCTCACTGCCCTTATTCCACCATTGGTGGTAGTAATAGGTATCCCAAATTGTGTGTACCTACTCAATAGATATCACTACGAGTATCACCGCAACCCCAACAAGATGAAGTCGCTGCTGCGTATGGTGGACCGTATGGGCATTGTTACGTTCTTCACTAATCTTACAGCAGCTATAGGCTTCGGGGTGTTCTTCTTCACCAAAAGTGTACTGCTCAAAGAGTTTGGACTAGTAGCTGGCATCAATATCATAGCACTGTTTTTTATATCGCTGGTATTTATTCCTGCTTTTTTCAGTTTCTTGCCTCCGCCTAATGTAAAACATACCAGCTATCTGGAAAGTGGTTGGGTAAACAAATTGCTTACACGTATCACCAATTGGGTTTTCGGGCATAGAATGACCATTTATGGGTTTACTATTATTGTTTGTGCTTTGTCGGTATGGGGACTTACCAAGCTGCGTAATGATGCACATATAGTAGACGACCTACCCAAAGAAGACAAAGTATCTGTAGACCTAAAGTTTTTTGAGAAGAACTTTAAAGGTGTGATGCCGCTAGAGATAGTGATAGATACCCGCAAAAAACGTGGCGTTATATCTGGCTTGGGTGTGATACGTAAAATGGATGAATTGTGCACCATGCTAGAGTCTTACCCTGAGATAGGTAAACCTATGTGTATAGCCAATGGCGTTAAGTTTGCCTCACAGCAGTATTTTGGTGGCGACACTTCTTACTTTGCTGTACCTGGCGATTTTGGTGCGGCATTCTTGCAACCTTATCTGTCTGCGAAAAATGACACCAGCAAAAACAGCCTCTTTAGCAAACTGCTGTTGTCGTTTATAGACAGTAACAAACAAAAGGCACGTATCAGCGTGGGTATGGCAGATGTGGGCTCGCGCAAGCTGCCTGCATTGCTCAATTCTATTCGCCCTAAAGTGTATCAGATATTTGACAGCACTAAGTATCAG
>JBIKKS010000127.1:0-6120 GCA_044360235.1 Flavipsychrobacter sp.
TCTTTGGCATAATATAGCCCTGCAAAAAACAGGAATAGGAAGAGTATTTTTTTTAGTAAATCTGATGTTGAAATGTTCATGTTTTACTAATCATTGATGGTGCTAGTTTAAATGTACGTATTGTAGTTCACAGCTAATAACACTGTTGTCAGATAATGCTATAAAAGCAAATAGCCACCATATAATATGGTGGCTACTTGCAAAACTCTAATGCTTATCTACAACAATTATTCAGCGGCATCATCTTCTGCCTTCTTCATTTTGTCTTTGATAGCAGCCAGTGCACCCAGATCACCAAGTGTTGGTTTCTCTACTTTGCTCTGTATGTTTTTCACTGCACTCTTAGTTTTTTCAGACTCATTAACTGCGTCTTTGCGTGCAGCTTCTTTTTCTTCATTTTTCACTTGTTCCCACACTTTTGCATGAGATACCATGATACGTTTGTCATTGCGATCGAATTCGATAATAACGAACTGCAGCGTTTCTTCTGCTTCTACATTACTACCATCTTCTTTGCGCAGGTGACGGATAGGAGCATATGCCTCAAGACCATACTGCAACTGTACAGTTGCACCTTTATCATCTTTGCGGGTTACGCTGCCTTCGTGTATAGATCCTATTGGGAACACTGTTTCAAATGTATTCCAAGGATCTTCTTCTAGCTGTTTGTGACCTAGAGCTAGTTTGCGGTTTTCTTTGTCTATAGATAGTATAGCTATATCTATTCTATCGCCAGTTTTTACAAACTCACTTGGGTGATTGTAACGTTTTATCCAGCTTAGGTCGCTGATGTGTATCATACCACCTATACCAGTTTCTAGCTCTACAAATACGCCATAAGGAGTAATGTTTTTAACCACACCAGAGTGACGGCTGTCTATTGGGAAACGAACCTCGATTGTATCCCATGGGTCAGCTGTAAGTTGTTTGATAGACAAGCTCATTTTGCGCTCATCTTTATCAAGCGTTACTACTACTGCTTCGTGCTCTTCGTTTATTTTGAAGAATTCTTTAGCATTGATAGGCTGAGAAGACCATGTGATTTCTGATACGTGTACCAAACCTTCTACACCTGGCATTATTTCCAAGAATGCACCATAATCTTCAATGTTCACTACTTTACCTTTAATGTGGGCACCTTCTACTATGTTCTCAGGAAGGTTATCCCATGGGTGAGCAGTCAATTGTTTCAGACCCAGGCTGATGCGTTTTTTCTCATCATCAAAGTCAAGAACCACGACATTCAGTTTCTGGCCATTATGCAGCACTTCGCTTGGGTGCGTTACGCGGCCCCAGCTGATGTCTGTAATGTACAACAAACCATCTACGCCACCCAGATCAATGAATGCACCGAAATCAGTAACATTTTTAACAGTACCTTCAAGTACCTGACCTTTTTCCAGCTGACCTATTATTACACTACGCTGCTGCTCTATGTCGCTTTCGATAAGCGCTTTGTGCGATACTACGGCGTTGCGTATAGTTTCATTGATTTTTACAACTTTGAAATCCATTGTTTTTCCTACATACTGATCGTAGTCAGTTACAGGTTTCACATCTATCTGTGAGCCTGGCAGGAAGGTTTCAAGACCATGTACATCCACAATAAGACCACCTTTAGTCTTAGATGTAATAGTACCTGTAACCACTTCACCTGTTTTGTAGAAGTCAACGATTTGCTGCCAAGAGCGTGCAGCACGCGCTAGCTTGCGGCTTAGGTGCAGGTGACCATTGCGGTCTTCTTTCTGCACTACCATTACTTCTATAATATCGCCTGTCTTTACTTCTGGCAAATCACGGAATTCATTCAGTGATACAAGACCATCTGATTTGAAACCGATATTGATGATAACGTCAGTTTTAGTAAGACCTACCACAGCTCCTTGCAGGAGTTCTGATTCGGCAATTGATTTGAATGTACTGCCATAAAGAGTGTCAAATTTCTGACGGTCATCTTCTTTGTAAGATGCTACGTTACGTTTGTCTACACTCCAGTCAAAATCATCGTGAGATGTATCTTCCATCTGCTGATAGTAATGACGCGGTGCACGTGTTACTGGTGCTTCTGCAACCTCAGCTGCAGTTTCTTCTGTAGGTGTTTCTACAACTTCAGCTGCGGGTGTTTCCACAACTTCAGCTACTGGTGTTTCCACAACTTCAGCTGCAGGTGTTTCCATAACTTCAGCTACTGGTGTTTCCACAACTTCAACTGCTGGTGTTTCTACGACTTCAACTGCTGGTGTTTCAGTAACTTCTACAGTTTCAGTAACTTCAGCTACTGGTTCAGCCTGCGGTGCAGTTTCTTCTTGATTGATTGATTGGTCTTCCAACGTACTTTCAATTTGTACGGATACACGCTTATAAGTGCTCCGGGAGTTAAAAAATAAATTTATCCTGTTTTGAGGGATGCAAAGATATGTATTAATTACAAAATAAAGTCAATTTACTCACTTTTTGCTTCTACCTTTTGATGTGTTTTGGTTTGTTACAGTGTGTTTTCACTTATCCATACATCGTATTTTATCATTACCTTTGCTTTTGGTATAATTTTTGCTACATCCATTTCAAATCACACACGAAAATGAAAAGAACAATCTTCCGTATTTCCGGAGTAGTATTGCTCAGTTTGCTGTTTACTTCTTGCATTGTTTCCAAAAAGAAATTTGATGCAGAAACTGCTAGAGCTGAAAAAGAAAAAGCCGAAAAAATTGCTTTAGGCAAAAAGCTCGATGAGCAAGTAGATGTTAACAAAAGGCTCAATGCTGCTAATGGCGAGCTAAAAAACAACATCGTTGCGCTCAACAATAGAATAGGCAGGCTACAGGATAGCATTAACAGTCTCGAAAACAATGTGAGAGAACTCAATAACCGTATCAACATTTTGGGTGATGAAAAAGAAAACACCAAACGCCAGCTTAACTCTACCAAAGAGCAGATAGCATCACAGCGTCAACGTTTAGAACAGTTGCAAGCATTGCTTGATCAGCAGCAGCAAGCAGCAGAAGCTCTTCGTAGCAAAATAGCCGAAGCACTTAAAGGGTTCAATAGCAATGAATTGACCATCAAAATGAAAAATGGCAAAGTATATATCAGTATGCAAGAAAGCCTATTGTTTCCATCTGGTAGTGCAGTTGTAAACCCAAAGGGTAAAGATGCATTGTCAAAAGTGGCTAGCGTACTCAATACTGGATCTGATATCAATATTAATATCGAAGGTCACACAGATAGTATTCCTATTCGCACTGCTAAGTTTGCTGATAACTGGGAACTCAGTACCGCCCGTGCCACCTCTATTGCGCATGTGCTTATAGATGAATATCAAGTTTCTCCAGCAAAACTAGTAGCTAGTGGCCGCAGCGAGTACGACCCTATTGCTCCTAACACTACTCCTGAGGGAAGAGGACAAAACAGACGTACAGAAATTATTCTAGAGCCTAAATTGGATGAGTTGATGAAACTTATGGAGAAGAAGTAAATTATTTGTTGAAGTTTATTTGTAGCAAGGTTTTTATCAATAGTGTTTTTACAATACACTGATAGAAACCTTGCTTTTTTTACTTGTGTATATGCTTGCTACACTTTTACCTTTACTACTCCCTAAATGCCTAAACAGTCAAACATGTTTTATGTAGCTTATTATTGTGCTACATTGATGGTTTATGTCAGTGTATATGATTGGCTTTTACTTTTAGGCTTACTTGCCATTCTTCTAGGCGCTCTCTTTCGTTTACAGACACAGACAATATTATTTTCCACTGATTGTTTCTGTCAAGCTTCAATGTATAGTGGTAATCGCAGTTGTAAATGGGTTTGTGATTGCTGTCATAAAATTTCCAATTTACTCTTGCAGACATTATTTTGTCTGTTAGTTCCCGCCTTGTCCATAGTTCATGGCTTACATGTGCTATCCCAAATTGACGATAGTAAGTAGTGCCCTGATTGAAAAAACCTTCCAATTTACCCATGTCGTTAAACAGTGTTGTTGCATCATTCGACAACATGGTGCAAGGGATATTATACATATACGATAAGCCCTTTGTATCATAGTTTTCCAGAGCTCTGGCATAGTTTTCAAAAAAATTATTTAAATTTTGCATCTGGTTATTTGTGAAGTTTGTCAAGCGATTTTTACCTGTGGATGGTGTCAGAAATGACTTCTTATGAGTATGCAAAACTACCATTTTACAACATGCCGAAAATAACTTTATAAACATTTTTCCCTTAGTAATTCGTAAAATCGAAAGGGTATGTTTATTTTTGACCCTTAAACGCTCTTCGGTTGAAAACCCTGCTCAATAATATACAGTTAGAACTTACACTGCAGCGGCTTGCGCATCAGTTGGTAGAGAATCATATCAATTTTAGCAACACTGCAATAATAGGTATTCAACCTCGTGGTATTCTACTCTCTGACAGGATTATAAAGTTGGTGCGCAAAATCACCAATAACAATGCTGTCAGTTATGGCAAACTGGATATTACTTTTTACCGAGATGATGTCCACACTACTTCAGATATTCAGTTGCCATCAGAAACTGATATCCCTTTCAATATAGAAGGTAAACGAGTAATACTCATAGATGATGTGCTACATACTGGGCGCACCATTCGTTCTGCTATGGATGCTCTTATAGACTTTGGTCGCCCAGCAGGTGTAGAGTTGCTGGTGCTGGTAGATAGGCGTTTCAGTAGAGAATTGCCCATTCACCCAGACTATACGGGATATACTGTAGATACTATACTTACTCAAAAGGTAAAAGTTTACTGGCAAGAGAAAGATGGCAAAGACGAGGTAGTATTGATAGACAAAACTTAACGCATCCTACCCAGGCTTGGGCTGATGCTATTGAACAATAACAAATTTTTAAAACCGAAAGGATACAAGGCAATATGCTATCTGTAAAACATCTGCTAGGAATAAGAGAAATAACTGCTGAAGATATCGCACTCATTTTCAAAACTGCCGATAACTTCAAGCAGGTACTTCAACGCCCTATCAAAAAAGTACCTTCCTTACGAGATACTACTGTAGCTAATGTCTTTTTTGAGAATTCTACCCGTACACGCCTCTCTTTCGAGCTCGCAGAAAAACGGCTTGGTGCAGATGTCGTTAATTTTTCAGCCTCCAGTTCTTCAGTATCCAAAGGAGAAACACTCATAGATACCGTCAAAAATATATTGGCAATGAAGGTAGATATGGTTGTGATGCGACATGCAGCCAGTGGTGCGCCATGGTTCCTTGCCAATCATATCAATGCCAGTATCATCAACGCTGGCGATGGTACCAATGAGCATCCTACTCAGGCATTGCTGGATGCATATTCCATGCGCGAAAAAATTGGAGATCTTAAGGGGAAAAACATTGCTATAATAGGCGACATTATGCACTCTAGGGTTGCCCTCAGTAATATTTATTGCCTCACTAAACTAGGTGCTAAAGTTACAGTAGCCGGACCGCCTACACTTATCCCCAAGCACATACAGTCTATGGGTGTAAGGGTAGAATATAACCTCAAAAAGGCGCTGGAATGGTGCGATGTAGCAAATGTATTGCGCATACAACTGGAACGTCAGCACAAGCCTCTGTTCTCTACTCTTAGAGAATATGCACTGTATTACGGTGTCAATCGATCTATGCTCGATAGCCTTAACAAAGACATTGTCATAATGCACCCTGGTCCCATCAATCGTGGTGTTGAAATAAATTCAGATGTTGCCGATTCTGGTCAGTCTATAATACTAGATCAGGTAGAAAATGGCGTTGCCATCAGAATGGCTGTTGTGTACCTTCTGTCAGGAAAACGCGATAATATCGAATAGTATTTACAGTCTCAGTTATTACACTTCATCGCTTCCAAATCAGAATCGCAGATGCCTTACTGTTTGCCCTTCATTTATCAGTTGTTTCAGTGAGTCTATACCTATTTGCAAATGGGTAGCTACGTGTTCTTTAGTTACTACATTGTCGCTTTCTGCAGTTTTTACACCCTCTGGCGACATTGGTTGGTCCGATACTAAGAGCAATGCTCCAGTAGGTATTTTGTTGTAAAAGCCTGTAGTGAAAATTGTAGCAGTTTCCATATCTATAGCCATGGCTCTTATCTTTCTTAGGTATACTTT
>JBIKKS010000128.1:0-6098 GCA_044360235.1 Flavipsychrobacter sp.
GGAAAGCGGAGACTATATACTATACATGTATCAGGGCAACAAACAGTGGGAGGGATCTAACAAAGAAATTATATTTAGTAAAGACGAGCGGTTGAATGCATTCATTTTTGCATCAGACTTCCTTTCGAAGGCTAAAGAAATGAGTATGCTAGAAGCTAATGCCCACAAATAATTGATGGTAATTTGTTGATTAGTTGTTGCTTAAAGGGTGTATATTTTTAATTATTGTCAGTTTTTCTTTTACATTTATACTCAGGCAAATCATATAACCATTTGTAGATGCACTTTAAAATTAACATGACGCTTGTAGCAATACTTGCCATTGTATTGTTTTTCAATATTCCGTTTTATAACAATTGGCTCAACACGAACTTGCTCAATCCGGCTATAAGCATATCCAGTACCTTCAAAGTATTAGATAAAGAACAGCGCATGATATCAAGGTTTGGATATTCTTACTCTGTTTATAAAGAAATGGTTGCTGTATTCAAAAAAGCCAAAATCAAAGACCCCATAGTGCTACTGCCCCCCGATGCTTACCTCAAAGAAAGAAAAATTGTAGGTATGCTGGTGGTAGAGCCGTCCATATATTACTACTTCACTGGTAGCAAGGCAGTATGGTACGATAGTCCGGATGTACTAAAAGCCAACTGTGCTATGGTGCCCGGTAATGATGGGAAAATAACAGTAAGAAAAATAAACAACAGAGATGAGCTAAATGCCCTGCTGGATATTTATAAAAAATACAAATTAGACTTATGAATTTTTCGGGGCTTATATTTTTACTGTTTGCTCAGTTCTTTGCAGGCAGGGGTGTAGTACGTTTGTTTGGGGTGTCACTAAAGCCTGCAGCACTCTTTTCATTCTCTATGATATGCGGCGTATTTGTGGTGTCGTTGGTGCCATGTGTGTTACAGTTACTACATATCCCACTTACGGCTAGTAATCTATACTATGCCATTACTTTTGGTAGTTTCTTGTTGTCTATTCCTCTGTTACTCAATATAAAAAATACTAACTTCCCATCTGTAGTTTTACCAAAGCTATACGAGATTCCATTTTTGCTGGTATTTCTAGGGCTTGCCATTACCAGTGTGTGGCGTTGTTTCTATTTTCCACCTACCCCTCGCGATGTACTCACAGGTACTGAACTCATAGCTGAGTTTGCTGCACGCGAACAAACAATGATCAATTCAGTATTCAAGATTGACCTCAGGCTAAATTCTTCTGCCAATAATATCTTTAAATCACCATTCATAACTGCGCTGCAGGTTGTTTACAAATTGTTGGTACATCCTTTTGGGCAACTATGGCTCAGTATTCTATTCTTGAGTTTTACAGTTTGGTTCTATTCCTTGTTACGAGATATTTTACATCCTTTGTTGGCAGGTATGCTAATGCTTATCTACTTCGCCATACCCGATTTGTTTGCCTATACTTATGTGCTGTTGTACGACTATGCCAATATGGTGTTTTTTGTAGGGGGGTATTATTTTCTTACGCAATACGTTAATCAAAACAATATCAGAATGTTGCTTTGGTCATCATTTTTGTTTGGCGCATCAGTCTATATTAGGTCTGAGACATTGGTTATGGTAGTAATGATAGCTCCATTATTGGCTTTGTACCTATTCAAGCAGCGCATTAAAGTTACCCAAATAGCTTTGCACACAATATTGTTTGTTTCATTTTCATTGCTGTTCAATTTTTTGCTTAGTTTCTTCATTCGCAAATTCATACCCGTACCTTTCAATCTCAGCGAATTGATAAGCCATGACATTTTTAATGTGTCATTGTTTTTTGAGAAATTCACCAAAATAGCCACTGATACTATATTCTCTGACAAGGGTAGGGATGTGTATGCTCACTTTTTCTACTTTTTTGTGTTTATACTTATTGTAGACATAATATGGCCTAGAAAGTATAGCAAAGATGCCCGTTATGCATTGGTGGGTATTGGTGTAGTGTATTTAGGGTTGGCACTGTTGTCTTTTTTGGTGCCCAGTCACACTATATTCAACTCTGCCAAGCGTGGTCTGTTTAGGCTAATACCACTTATAGTATTATATATGGCACATAGTGGAATATTACAAGTAATATCAGACTACCTTAAGAAAAAAGAAACTGCTGCTGTGCTTCCACCTGCATCCACAGTACCTGTAGGCGCAAATACCCCTAAGCAAAATGCAAAAGCTGGCAAAAAATAGTGTGTATTAATATGTACTAAAACTAAAGAGGCTACAACTCGGAGTTGCAGCCTCTTTAGAAAATAGAATAAATTGTAGTATATTATTTGATAGTGCACACAGCTTTGCCTCCCAGAGTGTCGGTATATCCTGTTTGTGCTCTATCACAAAAAGATTTGGCTGTATTCATATCCATGTCCATTGCAGACAAGTAGTTTGTGTCGAGTGTAGTAACAATAGTGGTGTCGGGTGGTATTATTATATAACTGACTCTTGTAACAAAACAAGTACATTTCCAGTCACCAAATGGGTTATCATCTCCCTTGTCGCAAGAGGTAAGTAAACTAGTACAACCTAGTACGGCAATGAGGAGAGCATACATTTTTTTCATGCGCTAATTGATTTTTCGAGGTAAATATAAGGTTTATTTCAAAAAATAAAAACAAAGGTTGATGAATGCTATTGCGAAACGTACCATAAAAATTACTTAGCTTTGTCGAAATTTTTAAAAAACACTTATGAGTACAATGACGCGTTCGAAAATTGACTTTAAGTTGCCTTACAAAGTTAAGGACCTTAGCCTCGCTGAATGGGGGCGCAAAGAGATTAGGCTTGCAGAAGCAGAGATGCCAGGATTGATGGCTATTCGTGAGGAGTATGGTGCCCAAAAACCTTTAGCAGGTGCGCGTGTAGCGGGTTGTTTGCACATGACAATACAAACTGCAGTTTTGATAGAAACTCTAGTTGCATTGGGTGCAGAAGTTCGTTGGAGCTCATGTAACATCTTTTCTACACAAGATCATGCTGCTGCTGCTATTGCTGCTGCTGGTATTGGAGTATTTGCTTGGAAAGGTCAAAGCCTTGAAGAAGCTGACTGGTGCATAGAGCAGACGTTGTTCTTCGGTAGCGAAGATCGTCCGTTGAATATGATACTGGATGATGGTGGTGACCTCACTAATGTTGTACTTAACAACTATACTGAGCTGATACAGCATATTAAAGGTCTTAGCGAAGAAACTACTACTGGCGTTCACCGCTTGTATGAGCGTATGGCTGCTGGTACATTGCCAATGCCTGCTATCAATGTAAACGATTCTGTTACCAAATCTAAATTTGATAACAAATACGGTTGTCAGGAAAGTCTGGTAGATGCTATCCGTCGTGCTACAGATGTAATGATGGCTGGTAAAGTATCAGTAGTAGGTGGTTATGGTGATGTGGGTAAAGGTTCTGCGCTTTCATTGCGTGGTGCTGGTGCTCGTGTTATAGTTACTGAAATCGATCCTATCTGCGCGCTTCAGGCTGCAATGGATGGCTTTGAAGTGAAAAAAATGATAGACGCAGTAAAAGAAGCTGACATCGTTGTCACTGCTTCTGGCTGCCGCGATCTTATCACAGAAGATCATTTCCGTGCTATGAAAGATAAAGCTATCGTTTGTAACATCGGTCACTTCGATATCGAAATCGATATGGCTTGGTTGAATGACAATTATGGTGATACTAAAGATACTATCAAACCACAGGTTGATCTTTACAGCATAGAAGGTAAAGAAGTAATAGTATTGGCTGAAGGCCGTCTGGTTAACCTAGGTTGTGCTACTGGTCACCCAAGTTTTGTAATGAGTAACTCATTCACTAACCAAATTTTGGCTCAGATAGAACTGTGGTTGAACCATAGCAACTACGAAAACAAAGTTTATGTACTTCCAAAACACCTAGATGAGAAAGTTGCTCGTTTGCACCTTGCTAAAATAGGCGTAGTACTAGAAGAATTGACTACTGAGCAGTCTGAGTACTTGGGTATACCTAAAGAAGGTCCATACAAACCAGAACTGTACAGATATTAATATTTTTCATTATTATATCGCATTCAGAATGAAAAGGACTCGCATTTGCGGGTCCTTTTTCGTAGCGTGATACTAGTGCTATGTAACGGATAAAATAAAATATCCCCCATGTGTGGTTGTGTCTACAACATACATGGGGGATCAACCTAAACCTGATAGTATTAAGCATCAGGAGTTAATAAATTATATTAATTCCATTGCTTGGAAGCAAACATACTGCTTACCACTAGTTCCTTACTGCCTGCGGTATATTTGTAAAAACCTTCACCTGTTTTGGCGCCTAGGTATCCAGCCTGTACCATGTTTACTAGTAGGGTAGCAGGAGCATACTTAGGGTTGCCTATGCCACCATGCAGCACCTGTAGTATAGAAAGGCAAGTATCTAGCCCTATAAAATCTGCCAGTTGCAGCGGCCCCATGGGGTGCGCCATACCTAGTTTCATGATAGTGTCTATTTCATTCACGCCAGCCACACCTTCTTGTAGTGCTATAATAGCTTCATTGATCATGGGCAGCAATATACGATTGGCTACAAAGCCAGGGTAATCGTTGGCTACGCAAGGCACTTTGCCTAGTTGCTCAGACAGTTTATAGATGGTTTGAGTGACAGTAGCAGATGTAGCATATCCGTTTATTACCTCTATCAGTTTCATCACCGGTACTGGGTTCATGAAGTGCATACCTATCACGCTATCTGGGCGTTTGGTTACAGAGGCAATACGTGTAATAGAAATAGAAGAAGTATTAGATGCCAGTATGCAGCCTGCAGGGCAAAGAGCATCTAGCTGTCTAAAGATATTCAGCTTCAGGTCTATGTTTTCGGTGGCTGCCTCTACTACCAGATGTGCATTTTTTACGGCTTCAGCCATATCTGTGTGGGTAGTGATGCGCGCCAGAGCCTGTGTTTTGTCATCTTCGGTCAGTGAGCCTTTAGCTACTTGGCGGTCCATGTTTTTAGATATGGTGGCTATAGCTTTGTCTAGTGCATCTTGTTTGATGTCCATCATGCTCACCGTAAATCCACTTTGTGCAAATACGTGGCAAATACCATTACCCATGGTGCCAGAGCCTATTACTGTAACGTTAGTTATCGATTGTTGCATATTCGGTTATATTAGATTTGGAAGGGCAAGTTACGTATTGGCTGTCGTTTGCCCAAACAACTATAGTGTATGATGGTATAAGTAATGTTGTGAAAAGGGTAATGAGTTATCATCGCAAAATGTCTTTGATATTTTTACCTATGTTTTCGGCTATTTTGCTCATGGGGAGGTCGTTAGAATCTGCACCAAATGGGTCTTCTATTTCTTCTGCTATCATCTCTAGGCTTGCCAATACATAAAATACCAATGCCACAATAGGTATGAGCAGATAATGTAGACTAAAAGAAAGTCCTATAGGTAGAGTGATGGTATACACAAAGATGAACTTTTTGATAAACACACTGTAAGAGTAGGGGATAGGTGTGTTCTTAATTCGTTCGCAAGCACCACATATATCTAGGAAAGATTGTAGCTCTGGGTTGATCGTAATAAGTTCATCTCCAGATAGAATACCTTCTTTATACAACAAGTTGATTTTGGTAGCCATCAGCGATGCTATTTGGTTAGGTACGTGTTTGGTGTTGTCTATATCCTTTATTTCAGGATGTGGCTCCGAGTCTAGCTCAAACTGTACTGTCTGGCTTTGCAAATGTTGCTGTAGCGCTACTGCAAACATAGGTATGATAGTTTTGAAGAATTGCCTGTTTTTGGTGTCATTGCCAGGTAGCATAGCATTCATTTTCACAGCTAGGTTTCTGCTATTATTCACCAGTGCACCCCACAGTTTGCGCCCCTCCCACCATCGGTCATAGGCGGTATTGGTACGAAACACTAGCAGCATAGATATTACAAAGCCCAGTAAGGTCTGCAATACACCAAAATGCCTGATAGGGCTACCTTCAGGAAAGTTGAAGTAGGTTGTCTCCAGATATACTATTGCTGCTGAGTAAACACATACCAGTAGTATAGCGGGTAGTAATTGCCTGAGTGTATCAGCTTTTTTGAAGACGAATATGTTTACA
>JBIKKS010000129.1:0-6076 GCA_044360235.1 Flavipsychrobacter sp.
CCCTGCCGCTGGCGGTCTATGACCCTGCCCACAAAAACCCTATTCTGCGCCCAGCAAGACAGTGACAGTATAAGGGCAGTAAATAAAAATAGATACCTCATGGTGGGTCAAAAATAGAAAGTATGCGGCAGAAAGTACAGTATGTAAACTATAGATGTATGAGCAAGCCTAAATGAAGAATTGAATTGCTGGTATTGCAGGTCGGGTCGATTGGTTTTGAATAATAAGGAAGCCGATAAATCATGTTTTTTGAGACTTTTAGATCAGCTTTGACAATAGAGATAGCATAAACTACTGTGTACATACAGTAAATGTTGTGCTCCCAAGTCAAATGTTAAGATGTGGGAATGAACCGGTGGATATAATAAATGGGACAGACATCATAAGTGGGATAGATAGGATGACTATGAGCCAGTAAAGGATGTTTGCCAGTATTTTTCCTATGGTGCGGTTGAATTTTAGTTCTACTTCGGCTATTTTTTCGTTGCTATATCTTACAGTTAGTTCACGCTTCAGTTTGCCAAACAAAAGATATTCCCCTATAAACAAAGATATGATAGCAACAATCTTAACAGACATGGTATTGGGTAGAATATACCAGCACACAAAGCTGAAAGGGATAGCAGCATACACACAAACATTGAAACAAAACGCCTGTACGGCATAGTATGTTTTACCCAGCCTGTACTGACGGGCAGGCACATACATGATGTAAAAAAGGAGGTCTGTGATAAGGTAGATGTTCATATAAATGAGCAGTATTTTCACACAAACGAAATTAAGGATAATCAGTAGTTATTGATGAGTAGCTATATCAAATTGAGCACTGTCCTCTATTCCCCTTCTTTTAGCAAGTCTATATTTCTTTTGAGATCCGCAAGATGAACGCCGAAAAGTAGTTTATTGAAATAACGAACCAGAAAGAAACAGATAGGCTCTAAAATAGCCACCAAAACCAGTAGTAATAAGATTACATACGTGTTGCTCATAAACTCTATGATGGGCTTGCCACTGCCAGCCGCACCACCCATCATAAAACCACCTGCCGCACTGATGGGGTAGAAAAACAGTCCGGTTATTTCCTGTTTTTTTATCCATGCAGTCATAGTGGTATAGTGGCTTTCCATCTCTTCCAGCACAGGGCGAGCAACCGACGCCTGTGGTGAAAACCTGCTGTAAATAATGTAACCAGAATACACAGCCCAAACCGAAAACAACAACAATGCAGCTAAAATGGCCTTGATGACAAGTGTATCTACCACAATTATCGCTACACAATAAAGTATGCATATAGCCCCACCAAATAGTATGTTGTACAATAGTGTTTTGCTAAGTTTTTGCAACGGATTGGAGGTTTGCAGTTGCTGTAAATTAACTGAGCCTAGAAACGACTCAAATTCTTGCTCCTCCTGCGATGGTAGAGGGGTATTATTCATTGAGGTTGTCTTTAATGAGTTTTGAAAGTTGGTTTTTTATCCTGAATAGTTTCACACGTACATTGTTTGGGGTGATACCCATTATCGTTGCTATTTCGGGTTGTTCGTATCCATCCAGATGCAGGGTTATCAGGGCTTTGTCTATGTCGTTGAGAAGGGCTATTGCCTCTTTTAGTGTAGCACTATGGGTGTGATGACTCGGGGCATCTGTAGCAATGTCTGTATCGTCTATTGCACCGGTGGGCAACATTCTGCTTTTTTTGCGCTTGCTTGTAAGCACAGTATTGAGGCAAATACGATATAGCCAAGTACTGAACTTGGATTTGCCGGCAAACTGTGGCCAGCTTTTCCATGCCTGATACAGTATCTCCTGATAGTAATCTCTACGCTCTTCGCTATCTGCGGCATAAAGATTCACTACCTTAATGATGATACCCTGGCTATCACGTATATGTTGAAGAAATATTTTTTCGCTCACACCTTTGGGGTTAAAACAGGACACCACTACTTGCCCATCAACATTAATAAAAATATAGCTACTAGTATGATAGTATGTGCTATCAACCAAACTTGCTGGTAACGAGGGCGGCGAGAGAAGGTAACCGCTTGGTCGAAAGGATCGAAAACGAGGGCGACTCCAAAGGTGCCTACCACATCGCTAAGCTCATGCGATGTAACATAATAGTATACTGCTAGCAGCACAAATGCTGCATAACAAAACTTGTAGAATACATTGGTCATGTTCTTCTGTTTGGGTGCTGATGTTTCCATTTTTGAATAGCTTTATTGTATTAGTAGCACAGAAGTAGTTATTTATTACAGTCGCCGAAAAAAAATCTTGTATGTACCTTCACCGTTTGAAAAACAACTGCACACTGCTATGAAAGTAAAAGACATCACCAACCTTATAGAAGCATATGCACCACCTGCCTACCAAGAGAGTTATGACAACTGTGGCATACAGGTGGGCAACCACAATGATGATGTAACCGGAGTGCTGATAGCACTGGATGTAACAGAGGCCATACTAGAGGAGGCCATAAACCGTGGGTGCAATATGGTGCTTACACATCATCCGCTGATTTTTGGTGGCATAAAGCGACTAACAGGTGCTAACTATGTGGAGCGGATAGTGAAGATGGCTATAAAAAACGACATATGCATCTATGCTGCACACACCAATATGGACAATGTGAAGAATGGTGTGAATGCTAAAATAGCCGAAAAACTAGGGCTTACTAATGTAAGGATACTGGCACCTAAAGAAAATCTGCTTTACAAACTGTATACTTATGCACCTGTGCCTGATGCCAACAGGGTAAGGGAAGCATTGTTTGCAGCAGGTGCAGGGCACATAAGCCAATATAGCGAATGTAGCTTTAATAGTAATGGTGTAGGCACCTTCAGAGGAAGTGCGGATACGAACCCTACTATAGGTGTGGCTGGTGGCCCGCGTGAAGAAGTGCAAGAAACCAAAATAGAAGTAATAGTGGGCATACACCAGCGGCAGGCAGTGCTACAAGCACTCAAAGACAACCACCCTTATGAGGAAGTAGCGTATGAACTGATAGCACTAACCAACACAGCTACAGATGTAGGTGCGGGTATGGTGGGCGATTTGCCAGAGGCTATGAGCGAAACCGATGCACTGCAACTAATAAAATATAAAATGCAGGCAGGGTGCATAAGGCATACATCGCTATTGGGAAAGCCAGTGCGCAAAATAGCAGTGTGTGGTGGGTCAGGTAGCTTTTTGCTGCGCAATGCCATAGGTGCTGGGGCAGATATGTTTGTGACAGCAGATTATAAGTACCATCAGTTTTTCGATGCAGAGCAGAAAATTATAATAGCGGATATAGGGCATTATGAGAGCGAACAATACACATCAGAAATATTTCATGCGATACTTACGAAAAAATACCCTAATTTTGCGATTCTTTTATCAAATTTATCCACCAATCCTGTAAAATATTTTTGCTGATATGGCTACTGTTAAAGACTTTTCATTCGAAGAAAAGCTGACCTCGGTTCTGTTTTTACAAAAGATCGACTCTAAAATAGACGAGATCAAAACCCTCAAAGGCGAATTGCCAATGGAGGTTAAAGACCTTGAGGATGAAATTGAAGGTTTGCAGACGCGCATCAACAATATTGATGTTGAGATCAACAATATCAACGCCTTTATTGAAACTAAATCAAATGCCAAGAAAGATGCACAGGCGTTGATGAAAAAATACGAAAAGCAGCAAGACAACGTAAAAAACAATCGTGAGTTTGAAGCCATCAATAAAGAGATGGAAATGCAAGAGTTGGAAGTAAGGCTCAACGATAAGCACATAAAAGACGCTACCTACGAGCAGAAAGACCGTATGAATGTGCGCCTGAGAACAGAAGAAAAAATTAAAGAAGTAGAAGAAGCGCTGACTACAAAACGTCATGAGCTAGCTAAAATATCTGTAGAAACAGAAAAAGAAGAACAAGTATTGGCTGAAAGATCGGACGAGGCAAAACAAAAAGTGGAAACACGTTTACTGTCTGCCTACGATCGTATACGTAGTAGCTATCGCAATGGTCTGGCAGTAGTGCCTATCGTCCGCGACTCTTGTGGTGGTTGCTTTAACGTGATACCTCCACAGCGCCAGAGCGAAATACGCCAGCACAAGAAAATTATCGTTTGCGAACATTGTGGTCGTATACTGGTAGATTCTGACCTGAATGACAAAGTAACTTTATCTTAGTATAATTATTCATATTATGACGAATAGGGACAGTATTCTGTCCCTATTTTTTTTGCTACATTGAGTAATAATATTAGCTCAAATGAGCAAAGATTGTGTGGAAAGCAGAAATTGAGGACAATAAGTGTTGAAAATTTTTTTTCCTGATTTTTCTGAATAACTTTATAACCGTTGGCTGATAGGCTATAGTTGTATGTTCTGTTTTTTACAAACAAACAGCTGCTATTGCTTTGAACCACGCTTTTATTAATTTTAAGGCCTGATAGTCAGTTATGTACAGAACGAGCATGGGCTCGTTGTGGTTTATAAACGAAACTTATGAAGAAAAACAACACACCTGCACAGACTCAGGTGGATGAAACTGAAATAGCAGGCAACCCATCGCGCAGGCGATTTTTTCAGTTGGCAGGTGGCATAGCTGGTGCAGGCTTGCTGGTAGCGTCGTGTAGGCGCACACCACCTAGCACTACTTATGTAGGGGCAGGAGATGTAGGTTTGCTTAACTATCTGTATATACTAAAACAGGTAACAGTAGCCATGTATACCCAAGCCATAGCCACTCCCTACTATGGTATAACACTGAGCGAAACAGAGCTGCAGGTAGACCTGAGAGATCAGGAACTGGTACACCGCGAGTTTTTGAAAAAGCTACTGGGCAGAGATGCCGTAAAAGAGATAACTACAAACTTGTCTCTCATAACATTTGCCGATAAGAAAAGTTTTTTGACACATGCTTCTATACTCGAAGACCTATCGGTAGGTGCCATGAATGGCGCTATAAAGGTAATGAGCAGTACTGACTATATGCTGACGATAAGCAAAATATGCTCTGTAGATGCGCGCCATGCTGGATATATAAGAGAAGTGTGGAAACACAACACATTTGCAGATGGTACAATACTGGATGCTAATGGGCTAGATAGAGCCGTAGCACCTGTAGTGGGTTTTGCTACTCTGGAGAATTATATCGAAACGAAGTTTGACATCAGTAAATTACCTACTTTCTAATCTGCAATACTCATGAATTTTAAGCATATACTTTCCGAAATTGAAAAATCTGACCCAGAAGTATACGAGAAGCTGAGCGATCGGAGACAGGTACTAAAGGGGTTTGGCGCTAAGGTAGCAATGGTAGCATTGCCTTTTGCCATAGGCTCCATGTTTAAGAAGGCTTACGGACAGACTTCTAAACCTGTAGTTGATGCACTCAACTTGGCGTTGGAGTTTGAATATCTGGAATATACCTATTACCGCCAAGGCAACAATACTGGTGGACTAATAACGGCTACAGATCTTCCCGGTTTCAAGGCTATAGAAGCGCAGGAAAAAGCACACATCGACTTCCTGAACAAAACTATTACAGAACTAGGTGGCATACCCTTCAAACCAAAGAACTTTACATCACCTACTACAGTAGCACCTTATGTTCCCGCTGCATACGACTTTACAAAGGGCGGTACATATACTCCATTCAGCGACTACCGTACGTTTCTGATATTGGCTCAGATATTCGAAGATACCGGCTTGCATGCACTACAAGGCCAAATGCCAGAGTTGCTGAGCAACAATGGTGTGTTGCAGCAGGCTTTCAGACTACAGGCTACTGAGGCACGTCATGCAGCATTTGTAAGGCTAGTGCGCAGGCTAGCACCCATCAACGCAGCCGAAACACCTGCACCATGGATCACCAATAATATACCTCCTACCATTCCCCTACAAACCTACTACTTAGGAGAAGACAATGTGGAGCAAAACGGAATAGTAACCACCACCTTACCCAACATTTACTATGCCGATGGTGTAATGCCCAAAATATCTGCCACCGCCGCATTTGATGAACCCTTTGATAAAACAAAGGTGCTATCGTTAATAGCTGGTTTTAAGCTCTAATGTTACTCGTTT
>JBIKKS010000130.1:0-6070 GCA_044360235.1 Flavipsychrobacter sp.
CAAGATATATAGTCTATGGCAAGCTCAATGTATTCAATGGTATTATTAATATTGCTCACCCAGAAATAGAACCATGGACAGCAGAATCTGCCATACCCGGAAGACAACCGGTATACTCTACTACCGAAAAATTGAGAATTCGAGGAATTACTAACCGTTCCTTTGCTAAATTAACTCAGGCCCTGTTTGAGAAAATTCAGCCAGGTGATGTTATAGAAGTATTATCTGCTGATATACGTAACAGCTATAAACTTTGTCGGAGGTATCAGGCTCTAAAATGGATTCACTACCCTGATAGTGAGGAACATGAATACATTGCGCGTCACCGCATGAAGTGGGAAGAACTCTTCCTATCACAGTTGCAAATAGGCAGGCTGAGACTACAACATACAGCTCAGCAAGGGTGGCACTTCAGTAAAGTGGGCGAGTTGTTTAACGATTTTTTTAGTAATCACCTCCCTTTTCAGCTTACCAATGCACAGAAACGAGTGCTTCGCGAAATAAGGCAAGATACGGGCACTGGCAAGCAAATGAACAGATTGCTGCAGGGAGATGTGGGTAGCGGCAAAACCATTGTGGCGCTTATGTCTATGTTATTGGCACTAGACAATGGTTTTCAGGCATGTATCATGGCTCCTACAGAGATATTGTCGCAGCAGCACTACTATAGTATAGAGGCCTTGCTAAGCCAGATGGGTATAACTGTACGGCTGCTTACAGGCAATGTGAAAGGAAAAATACGTAAAGAAATTTTGCAACAATTGGCAGAGGGCTCGTTGCGTATTGTAGTAGGCACTCATGCGTTACTGGAGGATAATGTGCAATTTAAAAACTTAGGTTTAGCTGTAATAGACGAGCAACATCGTTTTGGGGTGGGTCAGCGGGCTCGCCTTTGGCAGAAAAACGAAATGCCCCCTCATATACTGGTAATGACAGCTACTCCTATTCCACGCACGCTAGCTATGACTATGTATGGCGACCTAGATGTATCTGTAATAGACGAACTACCACCCGGACGACAACCCATAAAAACTATAGCTAGCAAAGACAGTCATAGAACCAGAGTAATGGAATTTCTGAGACGTGAGGTAGATAAAGGAAGGCAAGCATATATTGTATACCCACTGATAGAAGAGTCTGAAAAAATGGATTATGAAAGTCTTATGGCTGGTTATGAACAAGTGAAAATATGGTTTGATGAAAATAAGTACCGTATAGCAATGGTGCATGGCAGACAAGATGGTGCAGAACGAGAAAGAAACATGCAACGCTTTGTGAAAGGTGAAGCAAATGTGCTGGTGGCTACTACTGTAATAGAAGTAGGCGTTAATGTTCCTAATGCGTCTGTGATGCTCATAGAAAGTGCAGAGCGGTTTGGGCTATCGCAAATGCACCAACTAAGGGGTAGAGTAGGAAGGGGGGCAGAACAGTCATACTGTATTCTACTAACGGGCAACAAAGTATCGGAGGAAAGCTATAAGCGCATTCAGATAATGGTATCTACTACCGACGGATTCAAGATAGCTGAAGAAGACCTGGCAATGCGTGGGCCTGGTGATATGTATGGCACCAAACAAAGCGGATTGCTAAAATTTAAACTTGCAGATATAGTACAAGACAGCGACATACTGGAGGAAACCAGAGTAGCAGCATTGCAGTTGCTCACAGAAGATCCTTCACTCACACAACCTCAAAACCAACCATTGCGCTATGCACTATCAGAAAAAAACAAACAATCTCATTGGGGTAAGATTAGCTAAAAAATCTCTTTTTCGTCACTCTAACACCATGAGGCTCGGTATGTTCCTGCCGTATCCATCATAGTCAAGACCATAACCTACTACAAACTTGTTTTCAATTTCGTAAGCCACATAGTCTGCTTTTATGTCCTTGTATTGTAACGCGTCAGGTTTGGCAAGGAAAGTAGCAATTTTAACTGATGCAGGGTCTCTCTGATATATTTCTGGCATAAAAGCATGAAGTGTTTTACCAGTATCTATTATATCTTCTACGATAATTATATGTCTATCATTCAGTCTTTCTTCCATACCTATAGCAGTTACTACATTGCCGGTAGATGTAGTGCCTTTGTATGATGCAAGCTTCACAAAAGAAATAGCTGCATCGATGGTGAGTGTACGAAACAAATCTGCAGCAAATACAAAAGAACCATTGAGAATAGCTATTAATAAGACCTGTTTGCCTTCATAGTCTTTATTTATTATAGCACCCACTTCTGCTATTCTATTACTTATTTGCTCTTTACTTATAAATGGAACAAAAGTTTTGTCCAATATTGTTATCCTTTCCATTATTGTTTCTATTTCTTTACTATTATTTTTTGTCCGGCTTTAAGTTTTTGTGCTTTTATTGCATTCCAATTCTCTAGCTGTTGCACAGTAATATCATTACGTTTGGCTATTGAGAAGGCTGTTTCGCCTTTCTTCACTATGTAATACTGAATCCCGCTTTTTCTCTTAAGTTGCTCTTCTTCTATTGTTTCTGGATTTTCTTTTATGTTGTCTTTTAGGCTTTTTTCTGGTACTACAACACTTACTGGTGGCGTATTTTCATCTGATTCCTTTTTCAGTTCTTTATATGTGTTTTCGATTGCAATCTTTTTTGCGTTATCTGCTGGTGCTTCAAATGACATCCCGAAACTGACTTCTTCTGTGGTAGTCACGGTAGTGTTTTCTAGTACAGGTATTGGCTTGTCTTTGTAGTCTTCTATAGCAGGTTTAGTAGTTGCTACAGTTTTTAATTCCAATACTGCACCAACTACTGGTTGCTCAAAGGTGTTCAATAAATTAAGCGCAGCAAGCTTTTTGAGTTGGATGCCCTCTGCCTGTGATATCAGTAATAATGTTTCTCCCGCTTGCACTGTGTGCTTGTCTTTCTGACCTGTGCTGTTCTTTTTTTCTAAATATATGTAAGAATCAAAAGCCAACGGTTCATCGGGGAGATCATTCATCTCCAGCAATTGTGCATACCTAATTTTATGCTTTATTGCATATTGCAACAATGCATCGCCTTTTTTAGCAGTAATCGCTTTTATTCCATTAATTGTTAGTACTGCTCCCTCTATTCCCAATGGTTCTTCGGCTGGGTACATTGACAATGACTCAGAACTAGTGTTAATAATTGTATCTGTATTGTTATCTACGTTACCAGCTACACCTTTGTAACTATGGCTATGTACTATTATTACTGTGTCCTTGATGGAGGTGGGTTGCGGTGTGGTTTCTTTCAGAGTTGTACTTGGTGGTGTCGTTTCTGCAATCTTGTTTTTAGCAGAGTTAACTACTTCTGTTTCTTGTGAAACACTATTTGTGTTTGCATTAGCTATTGCATCAATACCTGTTAAGTCAGATAAACTATCTGCCGCAGCATAGGTATACTCCTGTAACCTGAACTCTTCTATAATTTTTATCAACTGGTAAGCGTATCTGGGGTTTGTAGCATATCCACATTTTTTAAGTCCGTGTGCCCACCGGGCATAATCTGTTACTGAATAACTAAACAGTATCCCATATCGAGGATTGCGGTGAAGATGGGCTGAATGATCGTTGTAAGACTCCAAAGCATTTTTGTATTTTTTGAAACACTCGTCTTTTGCATCATCTGTGTGCAAGAAGCTGGGTCCTTGCCAGCCGTTCTTACATTTTATCCCGAAGTGATTGTTGGCTCCAGTTACCAATTCACTGATGCCTGCCTCGGTTTCTAGTATACCCTGACCTAGTGTAATAGCCGCAGGCACACCAGACTCTCTCTGATCTGCTATAGCATATGCTGCATATTGCTTGATATATTTTTTTGCACGGTCGTTATATGACTCTTGTGCCGCAGTTTGCTGCATAGCAAACAAAAACAATATGAATGCAACAACTGAGTTTCTTAAATTCATCACCTACATTTTTTGGTAAAACGGTTTGCGCAAAAATAACGCTATGTTGGTTAATTACTGCCGTAAAACAGCATCATTAATATATTATACATTTTTTAACATAATCCACATGCGCGACGTTTTACTACTAAGAAATATCGCCATGAGAATTAGATATACGGCCCACTATAGGCAACAGCAAAAAATATTCAATTCTCCACGTTTAAGCCCATTATTGGCGCTTTTTAGGGCCATTTTGTAAGGCTTTTTGCGATTTCTTCAATAAATCGTTTTACTAAAACTATACTGATACTAATTCTGAAATATAAAGTGTACAAAGAGTTTTGGTAGTATAAATGCGCAAAAATAAACACCTATTTACTATCACAAGCTGCAATACAACTTAGTACCAAATCTTGTTCGTATCCTTTCTGTAGCAGGTACCGGTAGACTTTTGCTTTTTTCATTTGCTTGCTCCTCTCTGTCCTCAATTCACTCCACTTCTTTATCGTAAGTTCTTGTAGTATACTCTGGTAATCATCTTCGGCTATTTCTTGCAATGCCTTTTTTATACAATAATCTGAAACATTCTTTAGCTTCAACTGTTGTTTTATCTTATTTCTACCCCAGTGCAATATTCTCCATTTTCCTCTGGCATAGCTTTTAGCAAACCTTTCCTCATTTAGTATATCCGCAGCTATTAGTTCGGATATTTGTTCATCAACCGTAATTGTAGACAAACCTAGCTCATACAACTTATTCCTCACCTCTTTATGACACCTTTCCTGATACTTGCAATAATACAGAATAGCTTGTTCTATCATCTATATAGCTCATTAATTACTCTATGCACGCTAACCCTTTTTATTACCTACCCATGTACACCATCAGTATTTGTACATCGCTAGGGTTTACTCCACTTATTCTGCTTGCCTGTCCCAGGGTAGCTGGTTTTATCTTTTGTAGTTTTTGTCTTGCTTCAGAAGAAATAGAAGATAGCTTTTCGTAGTCAAAACTATCAGGAATCAATAGATTCTCAAGGTTGGCCATTTTTGATACCAATTCTTGTTCTTTTTCTATGTACACTTCATACTTAGCTTGTATTTCTACTTGCTCCAATATTAATGGGTCTTGTTCATTTATTGCCTCAGCAAGGGCAGGTATAGCAGACATCATATCTTTTAGTCCTATTCCTGGTCTGAGCAGCAACTTGAGTGCTTTTGTTTTTTCTACTAACGCAGCAGAATTATTGCTTACCAAAAACGAGTTAGCAGCATCCATATCTACCGGAAATTCAGAAAGTGTTTTTCTTATCGCTTTAACTTTGTCTTTCTTACTTTGCATTAGCTCAAATCGCTCCTTAGTAGCCAATCCAATATTATACCCTAATTCTGTAAGTCTTAAATCAGCATTATCTTGTCTAAGCAAAGTTCTGTATTCTGCTCTACTTGTAAACATCCTATATGGTTCATCAGTACCTTTATTTATTAGGTCATCTATCAGCACACCAATATATGCATCACTACGCTTCAGTACTAGTGGTTCTTGTTCATGTGCAGCTCTGGATGCATTAATACCAGCCATCAATCCTTGACAAGCTGCTTCTTCGTAGCCAGTAGTACCATTTATTTGTCCCGCGAAGAAAAGATTCTTAATTAGTTTAGTTTCAAGAGTAAATTTCAACTGTGTGGGTGGGAAATAATCGTACTCTATCGCATATCCTGGTCTAAAGAACTTGCAATTTTCAAAACCTGGTACAAGTTTTAATGCTTTGAATTGTACATCTTCCGGCAATGAGGTACTAAAACCATTCACGTATATCTCTACCGTGTTCCATCCTTCTGGTTCCACAAACAACTGATGTCTTTCTCTTTCTGCGAATCTACTTATTTTATCTTCTATACTTGGGCAATACCTAGGTCCACTTCCTTTAATTCTGCCCTGATACATTGGCGACTGATCAAACCCAGTCTTCAGTATATCGTGCACTTCCTGATTAGTGTATGTAATCCAGCAACATCTTTGTTGTTGAGGCTTTATTTTATGCACGGGCATGTAAGAGAAGCCTACAACTTCTTCATCTCCATCTTGAACTTCCATCTTAGAATAATCTAGACTTCTACCATCTACCCTTGGAGGAGTACCTGTTTTAAGTCTATCTGTTTCAAAACCCAACTCCACTAGTTG
>JBIKKS010000131.1:0-6064 GCA_044360235.1 Flavipsychrobacter sp.
TGTGCCGCCCGGTACTTACGCTTTGCGCATAGTATATCCTGCCACGGGCAAAAGGATAACAATAACTGGAGTACCTGTAAAGCTGAAAACCATAACACCAGTTAATCTTATGGTCAATCAGCCAGTAGAAGATTCTACTATCAGCTACACTGAAATTGCCCCTAAAACAAAAACAGAAGTGAAAAAGTAAAAATATTCCCTTGTAAAGTAACTGGGTGCCTAATAAAAAACAAACGCCATACAGAAATGCATGGCGTTTGTAAGTATATGGATGTTGATGTTCTTATTTCTTGTACACCTTTACAGACAGTGTGTAGTCTTCTATAATGTCTATTTGCTGCTCGCGGCTCATTCTGCCTATTTTCGCCGATTTGGGTAGTTTTATATTCTTTTCGTCGGGTAGTTTGTGTAGCAGATTAGTGATGGCTGTAGCATTTACAGCATAGGTTTTTTCTTCGCGTTCGGTACCCACTGCTGTCAGCAGCCCCAGTACGTTGCCTTTAGCATCTACCAGCGGCGATCCGCTCTGTCCGTGTCCTACTGGTAGCTCCAGCGTATACTGACTATTGTTACCGTCAAATCCGTTTCTGCCACTTATGTAGCCCTCGCTATAGGCTATCTCGTCTGTAGGGAAACCCAGCGTAAAGATGTGTGTACCCAGACCTGCCTTACTTCTGCTAAAAGTATACGGTAGCTCGCCCTTTCCAAATTTGAAACCCGACTTATCTACCTTCATTATGGCTACGTCTGCAGCAGCGTCAAATGTTACCAGCGATGCTTTGAAGTACTGACCATTATTGTTAAGGATGTATACAGAGTCGCCATATCCGTTTTCGTCGTGAATGACATGGTATGCAGTTACAAAGTACCCATTGTTGGTGAGTGCAAAACCAGTACCTGTTTTCTTAACATCTGACGGTGGTGCTGTTTTTTTGGCTTTATCTAGGTCCAGCTCCAGTTGTTTTTGCTTTTGCAGTTGTTTGGCTTGTTCTATTTTCAGCCCAGTTACTTCACGGCTTATGGTATTATAGCGAGAAACTGTTTTGTTGATAGATGGTTTCAGGCTCCAGAAGGTAATGGTAGAAGTAAGAATAGCAACTCCTGCCGCTACAGATGCTGTACGCCAGAACTCTGGTGTGAAAACAATGTGTTTTGCTTTCACTGCTTTTTTGGTGTTTTGGGGCTTGCTTTGGATGTCGCGGAGCATGGTGCGGAATCTTTTCTGCTTACCATTGTTAGCCATTGCACGAATAAGGTCGGTAGTCTCATAAAAATCTGCTGAGAACGCAGTATCTGTTGCCAGTCTGTGTTTCAGCTTTGCAAAATCTTCCTGAGACATTGTACCTGCCAGATAGGCTTCGGCAAGCTCCCAGATATTGTTGTTATTGTTAGACATTACTCTTAGTATAAAAACTATTGAACTAATATATTATGGTACTCCACACACTCTTTTGCTCGTCTTTTTGGTGCTTACATAGCATGAAATATTTTTTTCAGTCGTGTAAGGCACTTATACTTTTGTGTTTTGGCATTGTCGGTGTTGGTATACCCGAAGTCTGCCGCTATTTCCTGCATGCTCTTGTCCTGATGGTAGTATGCCTTCAGTATAGAGCGGCAGGGTTCTCCTATTTGTTCTAGCGCCTCATCTAGCTGGTTATAGTGTGCTTCACGCTCTTCATGAGCATCTATATCCTCTTCATGCGCTATGCCACTGTCATTTTCCTCATCGTCATTGCCAGTATTGTCTAGCAGTGCTATGGGGTCTCTACTTTTTCTTTGCAGTTTTTTATACCACAGATGTTTGCTGATAGCAAACAAATAAGTACCTACACTGCACGTAAGCCTAAACTCTTCGCTCTGCGACTTGCTGAACAACACCACCATTGCCTCCTGAAACAGGTCATCGGCATCGGTAGCAGATCCGCCGTTTTTCAGCAACCATCCGTTTATGATGCGATAGTTCTGACGGTATATCTGTTCTGTGGCTTCTCGCTCACCCTGAGCAAGAGCTGCCAATAGTTGCTGTTCCGTGTTAGTATGGCTTTGCACTTATTAATACTTAATTGTCAAAAAAGTAACCCGTTTAATTTGAGTTTTTTGTTTATTCCTCACAACACCATGCCGTTAGGATACAAATGTAGCACTTACAGTGGGCATGGTGTGGCTCAGCAGGTAAGACCTGTATAAGAAAACGCCCCAAGGAGGGGCGTTTTCTGAAAATAAAATGATGTTTCTGTGTTATATTAAGGAGCAATAGCGTAGGTTATATTGCATTTTTCTTCGTCGTCAGTACGAATAAGCGTAAGGTGATGTGTCTCTACCATAGGTATGATATACTTAGCTATAGTTCCTTTTTTGCTTTTTTTCAGGGTAAGTATCACATTGCCTACCTCATCAGATGTAAGGGTATAAGTACCTGTTTCTTTTGGGTTGTCGCGCATGTCCCTATATGTTTTTACATAGGTGCCAAAGTTCACGTTATTGCTGTTAGAAACTGTAAGCTGCAATGTAGAAAACCAGTTGATATAGTGGGCTTCAGAGCCTATTTTGTCAGGGCATTTCATGCCTACAAAGTACCAAGTCTTGTCAAAGAGGTCGTAGCGGCTAATAGGGTTGGTGTTGCTGGGCGGGAATGGCGGTTTTTGTGCCAATACTGCTAGCGGAAGTGTCATAAGACAAACCAGGAAAATGTTTTTGAGCATGTTTTTCACCATAAAAATGATTTTCTTCGGAGTAAAAGTAATAAAACCTTCCTATAATTTCATAAAACTGAATCGCAAAATAAACAATATTATTTGAAGCGTAAAAAATGTTGTGGCAGAGTGGCGATTAGCAGCAAGTAGAGGAGCGATAATGTGGGTATGAGCCTTAACAAATGGTAGGATAAGCTAGTGCGCACAATAAAGACTGGAAATAAGGAACACCCTACGGCTTTTGTATTTTATTTTTCATGAGTAGTGTATAACCTAAATGCACCAATTGCTTTTTTGTACATTTGCGCCCTAATATATGTCAGCTCTAAAATTTTACCCGTTAGTAGTGAGAGAAGTTCACCGGGAAACTTCTGATTGTGTTTCGGTATCACTGATAGTGCCTGCAGGCATGAGTGAAGCTTTTAGGTTTGTGCCGGGGCAGTACCTTACGTTTCGTAAATTTCTGGATGGTGCAGAGGTGCGCCGGTCTTATTCTATATGTGCCAGTCCGGCGGAGGGTGAGCTGCGAGTGGCCATAAAGAAGGTAGAGCAAGGCAAGTTTTCGAGCTATGCCTGCGATGTGCTGAAGGCAGGTGATGTGCTAGAAACTATGCCACCTATGGGCAATTTTACCCCGCATGATGCGGCTGGTGTTGCGCGCAACTATTTGGCTTTTGCGGCTGGTAGTGGCATTACGCCTATTATGAGCATTATGAAACATGCGCTGGAAAGTAATCCTGAGAATACGTTTACACTTATATACGGCAATCGTTCTCGCAACAGTATTATATTCAGAGAGGCTATAGAGGCACTAAAGAATAAATACATGCTACGTCTGCGCCTGTACCATGTGCTGAGCAGGGAGTATATGGATATTCCACTGTTTAGTGGTAGGCTGAATGCAGCTAAATGTAGCGAGTTTTGTGAGCGGCTGATAGACGTGTCGGCTATAGACGAGACATTTATATGCGGGCCAGAAGAAATGATACTATCAGTGCGTCAGCAACTGATAGATATGGGTATGGCTAGTAACAAAGTACACATAGAGCTCTTTACATCTCCCGATCAGGGCAAAAAGAAAGATGCTACAACAGCCAGCAAAGAGAAGGGAAATGATGGGCCTGTGAGCAAGGTGAGTATAACGCTGGATGGTGCAACCTTTGAGATGGATGTTCCTTTTGAAGGTGAAAGCATACTGGATGCAGCACTAAGAAATGGTGCTGACCTACCCTATGCCTGCAAGGGTGGTGTGTGCTGTACCTGCAGAGCCAAGGTAACAGAGGGTGTAGTGGACATGGATGTAAACTATGCACTGGAGCACGACGAGTTAGAAAAAGGTTTTGTGCTGACGTGTCAGGCGCATCCACGTACCGAAAGGGTGCTGATAGACTTTGATGCAAGATAGGGTAACTGCAAAAGTGTTGTGTTACAATGAATTGAGAAGGTGTGAGTAAGCAAATAATGCCTTGTTACACAATTTTAAATAAAATTTGCAAAAGTTATGGATTTTTGAAAATGACGATTATATTTGCAAGACTAAATTAAAAAAACAATCTGTATGAAAAGACTGATCCTCGCTTTATTAGCTGCGGGAACTGTAGTAACAGCAAACGCTCAGGAACCAAGAAGTATACTGTTGTATGGCAATGTTGGCGTACAACAAGAAAGGTTAAATACTTTGCAGAAGAACACGAACTGGAATGCTACTCCTGGTGTGGGTTATCAGTTCAATCATAACTGGACTGTAGGTGGTAACATCAGCTGGGCTCAGGATGCTGTAAAAAGCACTACTGGTAGCAAAGTAACTGACAACATGTATCGCGCTGGTGCATTTGTACGTTATTCTCAGTACATCCGTAAGAGTGAAATATTCTTCTGGTTTGCACAATACGAATTTGCATACGCAGGTGGTTACAGAACTAATGATGGTAACCCAGCAACTAACAAACACAATGGTATCCACACTAACTTGTTCCCAGCATTGGGTATCAATGTAGGTCGTGGTATGGCGCTTAACTTCTCTGTGGGTGGTGTAGAATACAGCACAGACAAGCTTGATGGCAAAACATATAGCGACAACAGATTCGGATTTACATTTGGTAACCAAATGAACTTCGGTATCAGCAAGAACTTCAATTGCGGTCACAAAATGCATGCTCACCACGAGCCAGGCGATGAAGTACACAGCCGTAAAATAGACAGAATGGAGGACGAAGATGATGCTGCTCCAAAACCAAAGAAAAAGCAACGCAGCAGGGACGAAGATGAATAAATTCATCCCCTGATCTGAAAAGATACACACTTAACCAGCGTCCTGTACATTGCGTACAGGACGTTGTTGTTTGGTAAGTGCAATGAATGGTAGTATGCAGTAAATAAGAACAGGTTTTGTATACAGAAATGTACTACTTGCATACTATGAGATAAATAAAAACGTTAGTGTAAGAGCTTGCATACCATATGAGAACATACTTGATAATAACAGCCCTACTGGCAGCAGTAGCCGTAAACGGACAAGATACCGCTGTGGCTACAATAAAAAAGCGGCCACAGAATTTTGAGCGAAACAGCTACACCGCTACGGTTGCTATGGGCATAGCTAATGGCTACAAAACCGATTATAATGTACCTGAGGGTTTTAAGAAGGGTAATGTAACTGGTTTTGCGCCAGTGTATGCTCGTGTAGAGTATGGTGTAAGCAATAGGGTAAGTATAGCAGTGGGTGCGTCTTTCAATACGATACACTACAATACCACCAAGATATATCAGGGATATAACGGACCTATATACAGAAATGCTACCAACAAGCAGCGCATGTTTAGCGGTGGCATATTGGCGTTTTATCACTTCAGGTCCATATTAGGCTCTAAAAAGCTGGACCCATTTGTGGGTATAGGCCTGAGTATAAATAACATTAGCCAAAGCGCGTACCCACAGAGCGATAGCACTACAGTATCTCAGCGTAGCCACAATGCTATGCCCTTTCTGAAGGCAGGCGTGCGTTATTATGTTTCAGACATTTTCAGCCTCTATGCCGATGCCGGGTATGACAAACTAAGTGTGGCAAGTATAGGAGTTTCTTGCAGGTTTGTAGGTAAAAAATAGACTAAACCATGTACTTAAGGTTTATTAAAAAAGGGGCGAATAGCCCCTTTTTTAATTGATGTAATAGTGATTGTTTACATCCCCCCCAGTTGGGTAGTAATATACTCTAGAGATTGTTCAGTAAGAGTGACATCAACATTCATATTCTCAGGTATCGTGTAGTTGGTTTTTTCGTAATAGTAGTATTTTCCGTTAGCTTTTTTGCTTATTGCTACATAGTTAAACGTCTGACCTACAGATATTTCGGTATTAGAAGAGAAGTAAGA
>JBIKKS010000132.1:0-6061 GCA_044360235.1 Flavipsychrobacter sp.
ATTCGTCTGAGTGTAGGTATAGAGGCAATAGAAGACCTGATAGCAGATCTGGAGCAAGCAATAGGATAATAGCAACAGAAAGGTATGAACATAAAAAAACCACCTCTTATGGGGTGGTTTTTTTATTGGAATATGGTAAAGAAAAAGACTAATTGTTGGGCGTAGCAGTAACGTAGCTAGCAGATATTACACCATTTACAAAACGTACACCAGCCAGAGACTCTATAGTATTGATGTCTACTTTGTGGTTGGCTAAGTTGTCTTTACTGTTAAATGGCTCTATGTTGTGAAACTGGTAGCACAGATACTCGTCAGTACTAGGTATGTATATTACTTTCCAGCACCACTCAGGTACCACTACGTTGTTCTGGAAACCTATTACCCAGTTGCGACCTACAGTACCAGAAAATACTTTCACTTTCTTGAATTTTTTGGCTTTCAACATCTCTTTCTGATGCAGTTTTTCCCACAGGCTTTTGTGTAGGTTGGTTGGCATCGGCATGATGTTAGTGAAATAATGACTTTCCTGATAAGCATCTTTATCACAGTTGTTTTCGTTAGGAGCCATCATGTGTGCACCTTCAAACAAGGTATTCTTGTAGTCATCGTTAAGGGCTGTAACATCAGACAGTTGAGGGTCGGCGGCCAGCTTTATGGTGTGGTCTCCTTTTAGCTTTGTACAGTTAAACATGTCTGGTGTGAGCGAATAAACTACCAGTACCGGTATGTGCTGAGTTTTGGAGAAGTAAGAAGTGAAATTCTGATTTCTTACTTTCACAATGTCTTGTGCATAACTGCTAAAACTGAGAGCAGTTAGCAATACAAACAATAGTTTTGAAGTGCGCTTTAAAATTACTTTATGCATATATACTTTTTGTACAAGTTAGCAAATTTACACGAAATGGCTTGTAAGGGATAAAAATAGGACTTTCACCGAATTTTTTATAATTAAATCCCCAATTTTGCAACATTATTCTATTTTTCTGTTTGCAACATAGGTTTGTGGGCATTTTGGCTGAGTTTTTTCTGTTTTTCTCTACTCCTCGTCTTGCTGTGACGAGCGAAGTACTGGCAGCCTAATAAAGAAGCTAGTACCTTTTCCTTCCTCCGACTCAAACCATATCTGCCCTTTCCAGAATTCGATTATCTTTTTTGTCATAGCCAATCCCAGCCCAGTGCCCGATGACTTAGTGGTAAAGTAGGGCTGGAAAATTCGTTGTGCTACTTCCTCGCTTATGCCGTGTCCATTGTCTGTAATAGTTATAGTAGCAGTGTTTTCGTCTTTTGTGAGTACTACATCTATTTTTCCTTCCTGCTCAGCATTTATGGCTTGTTTGGCATTCTCTAGTAGGTTTGTGAGCATGCGTAGTAACTGGCTATGGTCAGAGTAAACATACGCCAGCCCCATGGGTGCGGTTACTGTTAGCGTTATGCTTTGTTCATTCCGGTAGAGGTTGGTAGCTAGTTGCACCAGTTCGCCCAGGTCTAGCTCTTCGGGGCGGGCTTCTGGCATCTTGGCAAAGTTGGAGAACTCAGATGCAATGTAGGTAAGGTTGTCTATCTGTTCTATAATGGATTCAGATACTCTTCTTGTCAGTTCTTTTATATTGGGGTTGTCGCTTTTTATGGCTTGTTGCAGGTATTGTATGTTCAGCTTCATTGGGGTGAGCGGATTTTTTATTTCGTGTGCCACCTGCCTTGCCATTTCGCGCCATGCAGTTTCTCGTTCGCTCTGTGCTAGCATAGCCGCGTTTTCTTCTACCTTGTTCACCATTTTGTTGTATTCCTCTACCAGCAGTCCTATCTCATCGGCATAGGGCCAAACGATACGCTCATTTTGTTGCAGATTTAGTCGCCCAAATTGCTCTATTATCATGTTGAACGAACCTGTTACCCACCGTGTTATCCATACTGTTATCAGGCTAGATATAAGGAAGATAAAGGCATATACATTGATAAGTGTAATAACGATGTTGGATATCTGGAAATTTAGGTCTTTTTCTGACGAAAAGAAGGGCACATTGAGGTAGCCCAGTGTCACACCTCGCTGGTCGCGCATGGGCTCATAAGCAGATAGGTATGATAGTGCAGCTACCTGTTCATTTTGTATGAGTATAGACTTGCCACCTATCCCAAGTTGATAAAAAGCATCTTGCCGCATGATGCGCGCCAGCAAGCCTTTTTGGTAAATCTCGTCTTGCGAAGCTGCAAACAATCTGCCGTTATTGTCAAACAGATTAATGTCTATTTTCTGATTGTTAGCAACAGAGGTGAGAAACTTTCTGAAGTTATTAGATTGTGTTACAGAATCGAATCTGGTATCGCTCTCATAAGCCCTTGCATTGTTAAGATAGTCTTGTACGGACTGTCGTGCTACCTGCATTGCAGTTTGTAGTTTATTGGCATTAGACTCGCGGTAACGTGCCGAAAAGAACCAGATAGTAACCACACCTATAAATACAAACGACACAAATACTACACCCAGCATAGCGTACTGAATACGCCTCCTAAGTGTAAGCCGTATAAGCATACTGGAAGCATTGGGCCGGGCAAAATAAGATAGATAGAACTGATAGATGAGTACTACTATAGCTAGCAATACCTGTATACAAAAGATGTAAGAGAATATGGTAATGCCCTCTAACAGCGTGTTTTGGTCGTGCACTACTACGATCGTTCGCTTGTCAGATGTTTTGTAGTGTAGCTCAGACTTATTGTTCACCTTGTAAAATCTGAAGTCCTGTTCTTTCAAGGTGTCGTTGCGCAAGTAGGTGGCAAAGGGATATTCTTTCGTTTGGCTGGTCAGTTTGCCGTTGATGTAGATGGCATAGGCATACTCATTTTCTTGCGGGTTGGCTTTGCTGGCAGTGGGTAGCAGCAACTCAGGGTATACTGTTTCTGCTGCTTGTTTTTTCAGGCTTAGTTTTATCACCACGTAGCCTATCTTGTTGTTGATGGTATCGCTGTATATGGGTATGAACGATAGGTAGCTGTTCTTCTCTGGCATCTCCTCTCTGTAAAAAAGATAGGGAGATGTAGTGGGGGTAGCTTCTTCTTTTTCTGCTATCAGTTCTTTATAGTCTGCCGAGTCTCTGTTATGCAAGGCTACTCCATCTTTGTTGTACAGGTATACCTCTGTTTCGTACCTGCTACTGGCACCAGATAGGTATAGTGTATCAAACCGGCGACTTATAATTTTTCGTTCAGCGGCAGAGGGGTTGTTGAAAAAACCCTTCAGTGCCTGGTCTTGAGCCAGATAGTTGGCTGTTTTGTCGTAGGTATATTCCAGAACATTGTCGCGGTGAGGTGCTAGCCGTTGCTCTACAAATGCTTTGCGTGCTTCGTGCTCTTTGTATGCATTGAAGTATTGCAGTATGGAGGTGCAAAACATACAAATAAATAGTGCCCAGAATATCATGTGTGGCTCAAAGAGGTCTGAGGCTAGTTTCAGTCTGGGTACATCTAGCAGCAGCAAGAACAGCAGCAGCCAGCCCAGCAGTAACCAGTAAAAAACATCTGTGTAATGCCCTGCCACTACCAGCAGTAATATACCTGATGCGACTACTAGTCCATTTTTTATTCTTTTGTTTGGGAGTAGCTGTCGCAACTGAAAGTTGAGCAGGTACACCATCATACAAAATATGCCAGTGACCGTACATATAACTAGCAGCCCCAGTATAGTATACCTGCTTATGGCATAAAACCTGCTAACATCAAACGATATACTTGAGTCTATCACCAGGCTCCTTATGATGTTGACATACAGTAGCAGAAAAGCTATCATGAGTAGCGCCAGAGCAGCAGGGAGCATTTTTCTGAGTTTGGGGTTGCGGATGCGCTCGCAGTAGGTTTTGTAAGGTGTGTGCCGGGTGAGGAACATAATCAGCCACAACACACAGAGGGTATTGATAAATAAATCGCCAAAGGAAGATAACAAACTACTGGATGCATATAGCTGTGGCGAAAAGAACAGAAGGGTATCCAGATTGAACGGTATGCCATACACATAAAGCGAAGTGCGCAATGCTAGGATGACCAGCAGTGTGATAATAAAACCCGTAACAGACGAGCGGTTTCGGGTGTGGTGAATGATCATCAGGTGGATCCACGACAGGCTGGCAAGCAGCGATGCTATCAGAAAGAAAACAAATGCCACATCAGGCATCCACTTTTGAATATCCTGAATATTGAACAACAGATAGAAGATAGGTGTATTGTCTACTAGCGTTACTTTGTAAGCACCAGTAGCCAATGCACCTGCCGGTATAATGCGGGTATTGACAGGTATCTGAGCCGATGCTGCAAATTGCGATTGCAGGTAGTCGTTTTCGGTAGGGTAGGTGATAAGTATAGGGTACAGTACTACCAGCACCCTGTTAGTATCTGGTAGCCGGGTAGCTGTTTGCACAAATACACCTTTGTCGTTTCTTATTACTGTGGTGCTATCAGTATGTATACCTGCACCTGTAGGTGCTATGATGTTGCTATTCCAAAATTTCAGCACATTTTGTTCAAAGGCAAATAGATAAAAGGGCATATTGCTCACCTGCTGCACCTCTGGCAGCGTTAGCGAGTCGGAAAACAAACGGCTCATAAGGTCAATATCAGCCGTTAGTTGCTGGTATTTTATTTGGCGTTCTTGCAGGTCATTGTTTACTGCGCGTGCCATACGCTCAGGCAGCACCTCTTGCCGGTGCACGTGGTAGTAGTAGCCATTGATGGTCCACAATAGCCCACACAATAGTAGCCAGCCCCAATATGGATATCGCCTGAACATAATGGTTTATCTACGCTCCTCTGCTTTTACCTCATTCCACAATTCGTCCATTTCTTGCAGGTTCATGTCATAGAGCGTGCGTCCACTTAGTGCAGCCAGCTCTTCTATGCGCTGAAACCTACGTATGAATTTTTTGTTAGTCCGTTCCAATGCCAGCTCGGGGTCTACCTTCACAAACCGAGCATAGTTGATGAGCGCAAATAGGACATCTCCCATTTCGTCTTCTATATCATTTTGATTGCCACTATCTACAGCCTCATATAGCTCTTGTATTTCTTCGTCTACCTTAGCTTTTACCTGTGCTGTATTGTCCCACTCAAAACCCACTTGTTTGGTTTTCTCTTGCAGACGCAGTGCCTTCATGAGGGCAGGCATAGTGGGTGGTACGCCCGATAGGATAGATTTTTTGCCCTCCTGTTGTTTCAGTCGCTCCCAGTTTTGTTTCACCTCAGCCTCACCACTTACGGTCAGGGTGCTGTATATATGTGGGTGGCGGCTCACTAGTTTGTTGCATACGCCCTCTATCACATCTTCCAGGTCAAATTTGCCTTGCTCCTTACCTATGCGGCTGTAAAACACTATGTGCAGCAGCATATCGCCTAGTTCTTCTTTAAGCCCAGTCCAGTCTTCGTTGGTTATCGCATCTGTGAGTTCATACACCTCTTCCAGCGTTTGCTGCCGTAGGGTGTGTATGGTTTGTTTTTTGTCCCAAGGGCATTGCTCCCTCAGTTCATTCAGTATTTTGCGCAGCCTTTCCAGCGATTGTGAGTATTGCATATAGTACATGTATATAGGTAAAACCCTTACCCATCTTAAAAGCTAAAATTAGGCATACTTTTTTACATACCCCCTTTTACCTGCATCCATAGCTCTCCTACAGTAATGGAGTAGAGTGCTGTGAGCTAACGATTAGCTGTTTGCCAACAAAAAATAATTTAAGGGGATGATAAGTGGCAGTGAGCTGACACTAAACTGCTATTATTCTTTATCAAGCAAACTCAGTAAAAGCTTCAACTGTTTGGGTGAAATGTTCTGCTGTTCAGATTTATCGTATACAGACAATAAAAAAATAACTTCTCCTTCTATATACACATAAGTAATGACTCTTGCGCCGCCTGACTTGCCAGTATTTTTAGAAGCTATAGCAAGCCTGATTTAATAACAACCCATACCGATAGGCGTGCCTTTAGTTGGGTTTTGCAATAGATTTGACTTTAAACTTTGCAATTCAATACGAAGAGAGGGGTACTTTTTTAGCAACCGCCGTGCTTGTTTCTGAAAAAA
>JBIKKS010000133.1:0-6045 GCA_044360235.1 Flavipsychrobacter sp.
ACTGAAGACGAAAGACCCGCGTATGTGTACAATGGTCCTAAACTGGACATAAGCAAGATGAAAATAGTGAGTATAAACGATGTGCAACGATATGAAATGATGCACCAGCAAGAAGAAGACATGATAAGAATGGTGCGTATAAATCGCCCACATGGCGATGGCTTTTTTACAGTTTCCAATCCCTTTGGGAGAAATTATAGTTTGTATTCACCATCCACATTTTCTATACGGCTGAACAGAAATAAATAAATATCCTTCATTCCCATTTCAATACTTCAAATAATGAGAAGAACATCCTTAATAGCCATTGCGCTACTCTACATTTCTTGCAGCGCATGGGCGCAGCGTCCCAGCTACCTCACTAGCAACAAACTACCTGAGCGCAGAAGCACTGAGCGCAACTTTGATATGCCCGAACGGTTTATCAACATTCGCGACTTTGTGTACCTGCCAGATAATGGACGAATGATACTGGAGCTTAACAATACCGAACAATACAACGAACTGAAAAACCTCGATTCGGTACTGAAAGAATTTATCCGGAACATAGCTTTTTATAAAGATTCGCTGGAGAATGGAAGCAACCACTTGCGTATAGACTACACTATAGATGGGGCGTACTCATTCTGCAAAATACGGTTTAAGAAATACACTGCCGATGGAAATGTATTTATGAACAACAATGGCGACGTTGCTAGGCTGAAACTGGAGCAAGATACAGTGCGGCTGTACTTTAGGCATAACCCTGTATTGCCACGTCAGGCAGGCAATGGCAATTTATGGGCAAAAAACTATGACTACAATCATAGCCATGCAGGTATGTTTCAGGTTACGTTTTATGTGAATAGCTATTCCGACCTCGCAAAAATAGCCATGGATACTGCTAGCTTACAAAAAGCTATAGATACCCTAGCTGCAACAAAGAGAAAAGCGACACGCTTGAGTCCTTACAAATTTCCATCCACGGCGGCATACAACCCATATTCAACTGAAACCAGTAAAGAAAATAAGACAGAACACACTCAATACAATACGCTTCGGTTCAAACAATATAATGGATTAGTGAAACAAGACAATGCACCGAGATGGGAGGCATTGAGAAGGAGTGATGCACTAGAGTTTTATGCAAACGTAGGTGTGGGTTTGGTACGCAATACTTTTGCTCCGGTGGGTGAAATAGGTATGGCTTTCTCAATGTCTGGTAAAAGACTTTTTGATAACAAATATCACGGCAGCTCTATTTTAATGTACCATTCTGCTTACTTTTTCTTTGAGCAAAACAGTAAGGGTGATTATCTGGCTAAAGACAACTGGTTTCTTAATCTGGAATACAAACAAGATGATAGAGATTATTTCGTCAGCGGGTTTGGGCTTGGTTACCTATATGGGCGAAGAGGCGACTACTTTAAGGGCACTACCATGAAGGCTTTCCTCAATGTAAACCTGCACAAGAATGGCATTACCCTCTGCCCAGAGCTCATTATAACTAACGACTTCAAACAAGTGATACCGGGCATTACCCTGAAAGTATTTTAAGCAACCAAGCTATGTTACTTTGCCCTTACTGCTGCCACTTCGGCGGCAGTAACTGGCGCGCCGCTATTGCCCATATTGGTATAAACATAGGTGAGTACTGCGGCCACTTCGTCGTCATTGAGCTGCTGTGGGGGCATGGCGTTGTTGTAGGTTTTGCCGTTGACCACCATCTCTCCGCTGCTGCCTTTTATTACTTGTTTTATGGTATTTTCTCTGTTTGCCAGATAGTCGGACTTAGCCAGTGGCGGATATACATTGGCTATACCATCTCCGCCCGCCATATGGCAAGAGGCGCATGCCCGCTTGTATATTGCTTCGCCATTTGCTGCTGTAGTGGTGCTGCCTTCTATGGCAAAAGGATTGCCCTCTGCCTTGGGCTCACTATTGCCACAGGAGTAAATGGTAGTGGTAACTACGGCAATAAACAAGAATAATGCGGCTTTTGTCATAGTAAGATATGTATATTAACAGTAGTAAAAGTAGGAGAAAAGAACAGACTTTGAAATAGAAGTTTTGGATATTGTATTTTGGTGGTTAACGCTTCTTGTGTAGGTACTTTGGATTCCTACTGGTGTGAAAAACAGCAAAGATGTGAACATCAGTGTCTATTACTTTGAAAACAAGTACATATGGGAAGCGAGATAGGTTTGCTTGCCGAAAACCCTTAGCAGTCCACTTGAATACCAGCGGATTTTGTTTCAGTTTTTTATAGTATGCTACCAATTCTTTCAACAATTCGTCTCCGAGTCCCAAACGCTGACGTTCATACCAAATGTATGCTTCCTCAATATCTTTTTCTGCACCAGGTTGCAAAAGAAGATTGTACTTCATAACGCACCTTTATGTTTGTTGCGTATGCGATCGTGTACTTCTTCCCAAGGAGCAGGGCTTGTTTTTCCGCTCACATATTCAGCCTCTCGTTCTTCGAGGATTTGTATATGTTGTTCTGTAAGCGTAAAAGTTTTGTCTGTTATCTCTTCCTCTAAAAGGGTGTATAATGCATCCACTTTGGTGTCGGGAGCCCCAGTGATGTACGACATTAACTGTTGTCTTCTTTCGGTATTAGTCATAACCAAAGTGATTTTTACCATGTCAAAGTTACGTGTTTTAAGTCCTACAGCATATTTACACTGTTAGATTTCAGACAAAACGCACCATTACTTAGCTAATTTTAGATTCGATCCAATACTTTTTTAACGGCTAAAATGAAAGAATCACACTTATTTATTATTGGGTAGAACTTTTACCTATCAAGAGACGGATATCTAAACAAGAAGACAAATTTCATTAATGCATCGAATTTTACCTAATTGAAAGGCATCCCTTGATTAGTGCTACTTTTATATTAGATTTATGCTCACTATTGGTTTCTGTCTTGCGAAATACTACAATTACAATATCATTTTTGCTGGGGTTGGTGTGCTTTGGGTTGGTATCGTGCAGAGATAACCCTGTGACCACTACTGCCGCTACCGATACTACTGCCCTTACAGATATGGTGCAGTATCCGCAAAAGGGGAGTATGCACCTACTAACAGACAGGCCACCACAACTGGAAACACCGCTGGAAATTTTTAAAAAAGACATTACACCTAATGAGTACTTTTTTGTGCGGTGGCATATGCCGCAACTAGTAAGCCGTATAGATATAGACACGTTCAGGCTAAGGATAGGTGGTGCAGTGAGCATACCGCTGGCATTGTCTATGCAAGACCTGCGTACAAGGTTTGCGCCTGATAGTGTGATGGCACTGGCTATTTGTGCTGGTAATTCGCGTTCCACATTCAACCCCAATGTGCCGGGTAGCCAATGGAAAAACGGCGCCATGGGCAATGCCTGGTGGAAGGGGGTGAAGTTGCGCGATGTGCTGGCTATGGCAGGCATCAGAAAAAATGCGGTAGATGTAACTTTTACGGGTATGGACAAACCTGTGCTATCTAGTGTGCCTGCATTTGTGAAGTCGCTGAGTGCGGCACATGCGCTGAGTGACGAAGTGCTTATAGCGTACGAAATGAATGGCGAACCGATACCTATGCTGAATGGCTACCCGCTGAAGCTAATAGTGCCAGGCTGGTATGCCTCTTACTGGGTGGGTGCGCTGGGCAATATAGACGTGCTGACCCATAAGTATGAGGGCTACTGGATGACCAAGGCATATCGCATTGCCAATAATGATAACCTTACAGAAAGACCTGATAGCCTTGCTAAAGAAACTAAACCAGTAACTAACATCAATCTGCACTCGATATTTGTAGTGCCCAAACATACTGATACAGTAGTAGCAGGTAAAGCGTGTGCCATGCAGGGGTTAGCGTTCAATGATGGTTCTGGGATAGCGCGGGTGGAAATATCGACTGATGACGGCAAGACATGGATACCCTCAACACTGGATGCACCCATAGGTAAATATGCATGGCAGCGGTGGCGATGTAACTGGACACCAACCCGAAAGGGTAAACATCAGCTATGTGTGCGAGCTACCGACAGTAAGGGCAACATACAACCCGATAAACAATGGAACCGCAGCGGCTATGCGCGCGGATTTGTGGAGCATATAAGCATACTGGCGCAATGAGGTATAGAAAAACAGCTATAACGATGTTGGCAGTGGTGCTAGCGATGACAGCATGCTATGAGCAGCCACCTATATCCCGTTTTTATCTGGCACCACAGCACACCTATAAGCAGGAGGGGTCTGTGCAGGAAATGGTGATTCAGCCAGAGGAAATGAAATTTCCAGACTATGAAGGTAAGGCAGAGTTTGTATCATACTGTGCCATTTGCCACTCGCTGAGATACATAGTTACACAGCCCAATTTTAGCCGCACTACTTGGACTGCTGAGGTGCATAAAATGACCGAAAAATATGGCGCACCCATAGATAGCGCTACTAGCAGTAAGATAGTAGACTACCTAGTAGCCATAAAGGGCGGCTAAACAAAAATGTCTGCAACTTTTGGAGTTTGCAGACATTTTTAGCTGACTGATAATAAAGTGTATTAACCGAAAATAGCCAGTGTATAGTCTTTTTTGCCTTTCTGGATGAGCATATATTTACCATTCAGCAGCTGAGCTTCTGTAAGTTTATAATCGGGAGTGGTTACTTTTTCTTTGTTGATGCTGATACCACCACCTTGCAGCATTTTGCGCGCTTCACCCTTGGAGGCGAATATGCCAGAATCTGCGAGAAACGAAACCAGATCTAGCCCATCAGCCAGCGATTCTTTGCTGCCGTTTACTTGTTTCACACCGTCCATCACCTCTAGCAGTTGTTGCTCATTGAGTGTGCGCAGGGCATCTACAGATGTTTGTGAGAACAGTATATCAGATGCCTGTTTTGCAAAGGCCAGATCCTCCTCGCTGTGTACTAGTACAGTCAGTTCTTCGGCAAGCGCCTTTTGCAGCTTGCGTAGGTGAGTAGCTGTTTCATGCTCGTCTATCAAAACTTTGATCTCAGCTACTGGTTTGAAAGAGAATACCAATGCCATTTTAGCAGCATCAGCATCGGGCAGATTGAGCCAGAACTGATAGAACATATAGGGCGATGTGCGCTCTCTATCGAGCCAGATGTTACCGCTTTCGCTTTTCCCAAACTTGCTGCCATCGCTTTTGGTGATGAGCTTGCAGGTAAATGCAAATCCTTCGCCACCAGCCTTTCGGCGAATGAGTTCAGTACCTGTAACAATATTACCCCACTGGTCGGCACCACCCATTTGCAGCTTCACATTGTGATTGCTGAAAAGGTGGTAAAAATCATACCCTTGTATGAGCTGGTAAGTGAACTCTGTGAACGACATACCGGTTTCGAGGCGGGTTTTCACAGAGTCTTTAGCCATCATATAGTTCACAGAAATGTGCTTACCTACGTCGCGAATGAAACCGAGGAAAGAAAAATCTTTAAACCAGTCGTGGTTATTGACCATAACAGCACTGTTGGCACTATCGGCACTGAAATCGAGAAAACGTTCTAACTGTTGGCGGATACCGTCGCAATTTTGTTGGATGGTATCGAGGTCCAGCAGATTGCGCTCAGCCGATTTTCCGCTGGGGTCGCCCACCATGCCCGTAGCGCCACCCACCAGCGCATAGGGTTTATGACCGGCACGCTGTAGGCGCATAAGCAAGGTTATGGGCAGCAGATTACCTACATGCAAACTATCTGCAGTGGGGTCGAAGCCTATGTATGCCGAAACCATTTCTTTGTTCAGCAACTCCTCCGTTCCCGGCATTATGTCTTGTATCAGGTTTCTTTCTTGTAATTCGGTTATTAAGCTCATTGTGTATGATGTAGTAGAATAGGGCAAAAGTAATATTTACCCGTTTGTAAAAAGCTGTATAAATAAAATATTAGCTCAAACATCACACCTGAATTTGAAATGTGGTCGTTTGAAATCTAGATAAGATAGCCCTTATTTCTTCAGTAATTATAATACTACCTGTACTGCTTTGGTACACTCTGCACAACAGCTTCATGAAAAGATAAGATATGACTACAAAATCAGGGTGTCT
>JBIKKS010000216.1:0-4634 GCA_044360235.1 Flavipsychrobacter sp.
GGTAACCGTAAATCGATATTTGTAGGTGGGTTACTGATGGCTCTGGGACAGTTATTGATGTTTTTCAGTGCATCAAACTATCAGAATGTAGACCTTGCCAAGATGCTGATGATGGGTGGTTTGTCAGCATTGATAATAGGTAATGGTTTCTTTAAGCCCAATATATCTTCGCTGGTGGGTCAGTTGTACCCTAAGGGCGATACAAGGCTAGATGCGGCATTTACGCTGTTTTATATGGGTATCAATCTGGGTGCATTCTTTTCGCCGATAGTATGTAGTGTACTGGGCGATACTGGCGACCCAGGCGATTTTAAGTGGGGTTTTCTGGCTGCTTGTATAGGTATGCTAGTGGGCATAGTATCGTTTGAGGTAATGAAAAAATACCTAGTGAGCCCAGATGGTGAAAAGGTAGGAGCCATAGCCAACAAAAAACGCGATGCACAGGAAGAGAAAGACCGCATATCGGCTGGTGGCGAAGCAAAAGAAGTAGGTAAAATATCTCAGACCAGCATCATGATATGGGCCGGTATCATAGTAGGCTTGATTGCACTGTTTCATTTTGTGCTAGAGCTAGACTGGATAGGTAGTTGCATCTTCAGTATATCTGTAGGTGCGCCGGGGCTGATACTTACAGATACTTCACTCACCAAGGTGGAGAGAGAGCGTATCATAGTGGTGTTTATAGCAGCATTCTTCGTTATCTTCTTTTGGGCATGTTTTGAGCAGGCAGGTGCATCGCTTACCTTCTTTGCTGATGAGCAAATGAACCGTGTGGTGAACATACACACCAACATGGGTTATGTGTATCTGATCATATCTGCATTGGCTGGTGCGCTGTACTACACTCTGTATCGTATCATGCGCATACCCAAAGAATTGAAGGTGCTATTTGCAGGTGTGGGTGCATATCTGGTGTACCTGATAGTATCTGCATTTGTATCTGGTGCAGTGTTTGACCTGAAAGAAATATCTGCCGGTGCATTCAATAGTGTGAATGCGATATTTATAGTAGTGCTGGCACCATTGTTTGCAGAGCTATGGGGCAAACTAGGTAAGGTTAACATGGAACCCGCATCGCCTTACAAACAAGCGATGGGGTTGATGTTCTTGTCGCTGGGCTATGTGGTGATAGCTGTGGGTGTGATGGATGTAGGTGCAGTAAAAGTGAGCATGATGTGGTTGATAGCACTGTACTTCTTGCATACGGTAGGTGAGTTGTGCTTGTCGCCCATAGGATTGTCGCTGGTAAACAAACTGGCACCTGCTCGTTTTGCATCGCTGCTAATGGGTACTTGGTTTTTGGCCAATGCTACCGCCAACAAATTTGCAGGTACACTGAGCTCTTACTACCCAGAAGCGGGTAAAGTAACCAGCTTTGCAGGGTATAAAATGGCGAATATATTTGACTTCTTTGTGTTGTTCATAGTGTTGTCTGGTACTGCTGCTGTCATATTGTTCTTCCTATCGAAGAAACTACTGAAGATGATGCATGGCATAAAATAAACGGGTAGTAATCTATAAAATACAGAAGGGCTGTATCGTGTAACAAGCGATACAGCCTTTTTTGTGGTGCCGGTAGAAGCAATCGACCAACACATGAACAATATTGCGAAACATTTTTAGTACACCTATTTCATTTATTTTTGCAGTATGCAATTCGCTGAACTAGATCTAAGTAAATCATACACCTACGCCGATTATTTTAAGTGGCGGTTTGAGGAGCGTGTAGAATTAATAAAAGGGAAGATATTTAAGATGAGTCCTGCACCTAACAGGTTTCATCAAGAAATAGTGGGTTCTATATACATGCATATAAGGGTGTTTCTTCAAGAAAAACCCTGCAAGGTTTATGTAGCACCATTTGATGTCCGGTTGCCTCGTAAATCGAATAATGACAAAGAGATTATTACTGTATTACAGCCAGATGTTTGTGTGGTTTGCGATCTTACCAAACTGGATAAAAGAGGCTGCATAGGTGCACCAGATATAGTGGTAGAGGTACTGAGTCCGGGCAACAATGCAAAAGAGTTGAAAAACAAACATGATGCCTATGAAGAAGCTGGTGTAAAAGAATATTGGGTTGTGAGTCCACAAGATCAGTGGTTGAGGGTATTTACGCTTGTAGATGGGAGGTTTAGCGAATCTCCTTACTTTACAGCGGGAGACATTGTAACAACTCCGGTTTTACCCGGGTTTTCATTAGACCTAGCAGTATTGTTTAAGGATAGTAATGAGGAAGAATAAGGTTGTTCGCTGGTTGATTGACACACTGCTACTGTCATGCTGTTCATCTTAGCTAAGAAACCTCAGTAGGTAATGCAGGGGATAAAAAAAGCAAGTAGTAACTATTAATATAGAAGGGCTGTATCGTGTAACAAGCGATGCAGCCTTTTTCGTGGTGGGTTTTACTCTGCCAAAGTAGTTTGTGGTGATTCTTAAATAATTGTTAAGCTGCTAATGCTAGTAGTGTTGTGGCATGGGTTTTGCAAAGTGGATTATCAAACAAACTAAACACAAACAAAACAAACTAAAAATGAAAAAGCAATTTTTACTTGGCCTCATCATCTGTGCAGTATCAGCAACTGCTATTGCACAACCCACCCTTACAGCTGCTACCAATAACCCTGTAGCAGGAGATGTTTATTACGGATACTCAGTAGACACAGCAGGTGTGAACAAAGGCGCAGCAGGTGCGTCTATCACTTGGAATTTCAGCTCAGTAGTGCGCAATGATAGCGATACTACATCTTACTTTACTTGCGCGGCAACACCCTACTGCGATTCGTTTCCAGGATCTAACATAGTTATGTATGATGGTAGCGATTATTCTTATGGAATAACATCTTCAACAGGTATGGAATTGATAGGTGGCTATTCGACTGGTACATATGTGCATCTTAACAATTATAATACCGTATTGAAATTTCCATTGACATTCGGTACCACATTCAATGATACATTTGCGGCACAGCTCGATATTCTTGGTACGACTATGTACTTATCGGGCACCAGCACATTTACCTGTGATGCTTGGGGAACTATAACAACTCCATTCGGTACATTCAACAACGTACTTAGAGTACGCCATCTAGAAATTACTAAAGATAGTCTTAACTTCATGGGTATGCCAGAGGTAAATGTATCACAAACTGAGAGTTATAGCTGGTACAGAACAGGGTTTCACTCTCCATTGATGACCATCAATTACGACACATCTGGAAGCGGTACACTGTATGTAAGTGATGCTAAATACTACAGAGGTATGATGACTACTGCAGTAAACGATATAGCCAGCAAAGTGACCACACTAAATGTATACCCTAACCCAGCCGCAGACAATGTTACTTTTGGTTTTGATATAGTAGGTACAACTGCCGCTACCAACCTAGTAGTATATGATGCTACAGGACGTGTGGTAAACACCATAAACGGCGCTAAACTGAAAACTGGTAAAAATGAAGTGAGCATAAACGTAAGTAACCTGCCTGCAGGAATGTATATAGTGCGCTTGCAAGGTGAAGGTGTTGCTGCATCAGCAAGATTCAGCGTAGTAAAATAATAAGCTGCGAATAAACCTTATCGGAATAGTGCATTTAATGAAGCTGAGTGTCTGTAATGGATGCTCAGCTTTTTTGTTATATGTGTGTGGAATGGTTTTTTTGATGCCCCATCACAGCAAATCACATTGACATCTAATGTTATATTATTGAAAAGATATCCACAAATTTAGGTGTGATGATGGTGTAGAGCTATGGTGATGCTACTTTTGTGCCATGAAAATCCTGTTATCGACAAAAATAATAGTCATATAGACACACAAAACACGATGGAAACTTTTTTTGTGTAAAACGTTTCCTTAGTTTTGCATGAGAAATATGGAAGCACTTGATAAAATACTTAGTTCATCTATAGAGTTGTTTACCCAATATGGGTTTAAAACCATAACGATGGACGATATAGCGCGCCGGGCGGGCATATCGAAAAAGACATTGTATCAGCATTTTGCCAACAAACATGAGGTGGTGAGCGAGACAATGACGTGGTATAAAAACAACACCACAGCCAACTGTGAATGCATGCTGCAAGATGCAGAGAATGCACTGGAGGCAATGGTGAAAATACTGGCATTTTTTGATGGCATATATAAACGCATCAACCCGATGGCAATGTTTGAGATGCAACGGTTTTTTCCGGAGGCATACAAAAAATTCAGAGAGCAGCTGCTGGAGCGCGATGTGACAATGGTGCGTGATAATATATTGCAAGGGATAAAAGAGGGATTTTATCGTGAGGACCTGAATGCAGAACTGCTGGCAAGATTCAGGATAGAAACCGGACTGATGATGCTGCAACCTACCCTGATGGTAAATGAAAGGGCAGAACTGATGTCGGTAGCACTGGAACTGGGAGAGCACTTTATGTATGGAATTATGACCCCTGCAGGTATAGAGCAATACAAAACGTATAAAGAGAAATACATAAAACAAGGAAACTCTACAACACAAGCAAACACAATAATATGAGAAGACTATATGTAACACTGGCTAGCCTGATAGCATTAGCTACCGGAGCCCAAGCCCAGCAACCTGTGAAACTAAGCCTAGACGACTGTATAGCCTATGCTATCAGGCTAG
>JBIKKS010000173.1:0-5349 GCA_044360235.1 Flavipsychrobacter sp.
GTTACACTAACCGCAACATCTAATGCTGGCAGCAACACCATAATTAACGACCGTGCAGTATACGCAGCCGATACTACAACAATAGGTGGAGTAGGGTATACACAGAATTTCGCCAATCCTGCCGACCTGTATAATTGGCCTATGTTCAACTATTACAACAATCAGTTTAAGTGGGAGCATTACACTGGTGCTGGTAAGGATGATAACAGTTGTTTGCGCTTCAGGTCTTACGATACCACTAACAGAAGATCTGGTACAGCCACCGGCGACTATGACGATGTTATTACTCCAGCATTTGATTTGGAAGGTGTTACTGGTGAATTATATCTTAACTTCTTCACTACTGGCGCATCTACATCTAATGGTTTGTCAGGTTTTGGTGTTACCAGAGTCAACGATTCGCTTGAGATATCTGTAAGTACATCAGGTGGTGCCAGATGGACAAAAATAGGTGGCGTAAGGCGCACCGATGTGCCTAATGCTGGTAATATGTCTGCCCGTTACTTGCCTACTACGTCATCTGTTTGGAAGGGTAGGTCTATAAGCATACCAACAGCACAGCGCACCAGCGAAACTTTCTTCAGAATTCGTGTGCGTGCAGGTAATGCAGGTAATAATCTGTATCTTGACAATCTGAGCATAGGCACTACAACTACCGATGTACAGGAAATGATTGCGGCGGCAGGTAGCAGTACGTTGGTTATATATCCTAACCCATCTACTGGTGGCGCAAATCTTATGTTTACCTCTGGCAATGATGGAAAAATACATTACAGTATCCGAGACATTGCTGGCAGATTAATAAAAGAAGTAACCAAAAACGTGTCGCCAAATTCTAAGGTTATAGAGTTTATAGATAAAGATACAATACCTGCAGCAGGTTTGTATTTTGTATCATTAACTACTGGTGGAATGAATGTGACTCAAAAAATGACAGTAAATTAAGTAAATAAATATTCATGTTAAACCCAAGATTATCCTTGTTTATTACGTCTATAGATAGGGTAACGTGTGTAGAAAAGAGGTTTTATGAAAAAAACGTTAGGATAAGTTTATGAAATTGGGGTAAATATTGGGTAATGTTTAGTGTTTTATATAATTTTGGAACTTTACAACTTTAACTAAAATGAAGAGAAAGTCATTATACGTTGCCTTGGCTATGGCAATGATTTCGGGAACGGGGTTTGCACAGACTTCGTGTGGGACTGATGAGATCAACAAACATTATCAGAAACTGAATCCACAGGCTGCTGAGTTTGAGCGTCAAATGAATGAAAGTATAGCTGCTTTCATAGCGTCGAGAAACATGTCTGGAGCTGCAGCGAGGACCACTGCAACGAGGTCTGATACAGACTACTATGACATACCTGTTGCAGTACACATTATTCACAATTATGGCAACGAGTTTCTGAAAGACAGTAACGTCTATGCCATGATGAGTCACCTGAATAAGTTTTACAATAAGCAGAGTGCACTAACCAACATTATTCAGCCATTCAAGAAATACATAGGTAATGCAAAAATCAGGTTCCATTTGGCTACAATAGATCCGAGTGGTAATCCTACAAAAGGTATTACTCGTAGATTTTCTTATTTAACTTTTGGAGGTGATGAGCAGGCTAAAATGGATCAGTGGAATCCGCGTAGCTATTTCAATATTTGGTTTGAGAATAGAATTGGAAGGGCGCCGGCATCTGGTACTATCCTTGCTTATGCTACATTTCCATCTACAGGAGAATCGTTTCCATTTACTGATGGTGTAATATCGGGCTATCTCTACGTAAATGATGAAAATACGATAGAACACGAGGCGGGACACTATTTTCAGTTGTATCATCCTTGGAACAGTGGTGCTGACGTAGGTGCAATTTGCGGTGATGACGAGGTGGATGATACCCCGCCAACAAAAGGTCACTTCAGTGTGTGTAATTTGTATGATACTACCTGTGCAGTGAATTATTTTAAAATATATCCACGTGCTTCTGGTACTGTAGATTCATTGGTTAATTATCCTGATACTACCAATACTCAAAATATAATGGATTATTCTGCATGTCCGCAGAGTATGTTATCTGTAGGTCAGGTTTGGCGTATGCGTGGTGCTCTGAACAGTAATATCGGTGGCAGAAGTAATTTGTGGGATAGTACAAACTTAGCTTTGACAGGCGCAATGGTACCGTCACCCGATTTGAAACCCATAACTGATTGGGCTCCGAAACTTACCAACAATGCTGCTTCAGCTGTTACTCGTTTTACTTTCCCTGATGTTCCATTGTTTTTTATTAATAGGAGCTGGCAAGATACTGTAACATCGGTATCTTGGACTTTCTCGAATGGTGCTAATATCCCATCGGTTACTCATACTAGTTATGCTGGTATTAACCAACCATTCAGCAATAAGTTTTCTGAGCCGGGCTGGGTAAATGTAACTCTCGCCGCAACAGGGAACAACACAGGTACTACTACTACCACCTACGAAAAAGCATTGTATGTTGCTGATAATGTAGCGGTAAAAGCAATTGATGGTTACTATCAGGAATTTAAAGCTGATGGTGACAGAGATAAATGGCCGTTATTCAACTACTACAACAATGATTTCAAATGGAAATATGCTGATGTAGGTATGTATGACAACAACTCTATAATGTACCGTAGTTTCGATAGTCGTGTAGGTGTTGCATCGTTAACTGGTACGCCACAAGGAGATTTTGATGATATGTATAGTATCCCATTTGACCTAACAGGTTTTGATGGTAAACCATGTAACCTCAACTTCTTCTATTCTGGAGCTTCTCGTACTGCATCTTCTGAGCACATTAATGATACTTTGTTCATTGACTACTCAATAGATAAAAAACATGCTTGGACCAACATCAAGAAGTTGACGAAAGGTGATTTGTTAAACAAAGGAGTAATTTCTACCGAATACACACCATCTTCTTACATGGATTGGTCTCCGATGACAGTTACTTTGCCAAATGCTGCTCGTACGCCATACACTGTATTCCGTTTCCGTTACAAGCCAGGTGTATTCAAAGGTGGTACAGCAGGTACAGGTAACAACTTCTTCATGGACAGAATTAACATCGCTCCTTGGCCAGCTGAAGTTACAGATGTAATGATGGGTAGCCAAAATGTAAAAGTAGTGCCTAACCCTACAAGTGGTGATGCTTATGTTCTGGTAAAAGATGCTGTAAATTCTAATGTAGAAATAGTTGTTTCCGATATCACAGGCAAAGTAGTATACAAATCTACTGAGCAGGTGAAAGGCGGTACTTCTCGTATACTAATACCCGGTAGCGCTATAACTACTAAAGGTCTGTATATGGTACAAACCATTACTGGATCTCAGGTAAACACACAAAAACTGGTAGTTTATTAATAGTTACTGATCTTTTTATTTAGTTTTTTCAACAGCTGCTTACAAAACGTAAGCAGCTGTTTTCGTTATAGTATTGTTTCAAGGATTATGTTGCTTATGCAGCCTATACTGAAATGTTGATCAGTTATTGTTGAAATTATTGTACGTTTACACGTATGAAACCGCGTCAGTCATCGTTGCCAATGCTTGCAGGGCGCAAGCCAGTTATGGAAGCATTGGAGCAGGGTGTAACAATAGAGAAGATTTTTTTGCTTAGAACAGCATCTGGTCCAGAGATAAACACCATAAAACAAAAAGCAAGAGAGTACAATATTCCTATCAGTCAGGTGCCAGTAGAGAAACTTGATTATCTCACCAAAGTACAGCATCAGGGTGTGGTAGCATGGGGCTCATTACTACAATATGTAGACCTACAGGCAGGCATTTCGCATGTAGTAGAGCTAGGTCAAACACCTCTTTTTCTGTTGCTGGATGGTATCACTGATGTGCGAAATGTAGGGGCTATAGCTCGTAGTGCATTGTGCTGTGGTGCTCAGGCATTGATACTGCCTACATCGCATGCAGCATCGCTCACAGAGGAGGCAGTAAAAACATCGGCAGGTGCACTGCGCAAGATAATGTTATGCCGTACACCTTCTGTACAGCAGGCAATGGATATACTTAGGTTGAATGGTATACAGATACTAGGGACACAAATGAGGGGGAGCGTGCCAGTTTACGAAAGCGACATGACCATACCTACAGTAGTAGTAATGGGGGCTGAAGATACCGGTATCAGTAAAGATGTGTTGAAGCGAGCAGACCAGCTTATAAGAATACCAATGGCTGCATCTTTCGACTCTCTAAACGTATCTGTAGCAGCAGGAATGGTATTGTATGAGGCGCTACGCCAAAGGCTTCATGTGAAGTAGAAGACTGAATGCTACATAAACAGGTACATTAATCGAATAGTCCACATATTGTTAAACTGTTGACCTCTGCCAAAATACTGAGGCGTACTGTTTCTTATAGAAACAAGTGAGTACTGAAAGCGCACATTCAGAAACAGACCTTTCCAGCAGTGCAGGTTGCCAGATAATAGAAAATTATAATCACTTTTCTTAAACGGATAGTCAAGCAGATTTACATTTTGTTTAGGGCTTGTTTCTATATTTTCTTTTGCGGTACCTAGTCTGGAATAAGAGAAACCTCCGCCGAAGTGGCTTTTGCGCTTGTCGAAGTAGTTAAGCATTAGGGGTACCTCAGCATAGTTGAGCGTAATGCCATAGTTAGTTATATACAATCCGGGAATAGGCGTGTAAGGATCTTTTGATCTTGCGCCTTTTTGGGTGTACAGCACTTCCATGCTTGCAGCCAGATGTTCGTCGAGTTTGGTGTAAACAATACCCCCCAGGTTGAAGCCCACTTTGTGGTAGCCAGCAAAATTATCGCCATCTACCTGCGAGAAATTAGTACCTGCTATTAGCCCTCCGTAAAACGTTTTTTCGTCTTCTATATAGTAATTCTGTGCAGTAGCAGTAGTGTGGGTACACAATACTAGGCACAAAAGATATAAAATGGTTAGTTTTTGGCTCATGTAAAGAAGTGTTGCACAACAGTTATTCAAATATACACTTGTTTAGATAAACAGGTACATAAGCCGTACTGTCCATAGGTTGTTAAATTGTTTTTGAGCACGTGACAGGCTAGGGGGCGATGTAGTGCGTGCAGGAGTCAATGCATACTGAAACCTAATATTGAAAAACAACCCTTTCCATACATGCATCTGTGCGCAGGCTACTAGGTCGTAGCTAGCTGATTTGAACGGATACTTTGTAAAGTCTAGTTTGAACTCAGGCAATGTAGACATTGTTTCTGTGCTGCTTATAAGTCTGGAGTAAGACATTCCTACCCCAAAGTGGCTTTTGCGCTGATCAAAATAATTAATCATCACGGGTATCTCTACATAATTTAGGTTGATGCCATAT
>JBIKKS010000134.1:0-5994 GCA_044360235.1 Flavipsychrobacter sp.
CTTTGTTTTAATTACCCTTATTCCTTCTTGTCCTACTTGTTCTCGCATGGTAGCTGAGGATAGTAATTGTATAACAGTTTCGGCAAACAGTGCAGCATCTGTTTGCATTATAGCACCTTCTCCACTTTTTATACCCAGCCCAGCAAAACCTATATTTGAGCACACTACTGGTATGCCCATAGCCATAGCTTCTAGTACCTTGTTCTGAGTGCCTGCACCAAACCTAAGTGGTGCTACTACTACAGATGCCGCATTGTAAGTATCGGCAAGGTCTTTTATAAATCCTGTTACTTTTATGTAGTCACATGCCAGTTCCTGTACTTTAGGTATCGGTCTTTGGCCTGCTATAATAAATTGTACATCAGGTACTTTTTTTCTTATCTCAGGTAGGATGGTTTGTACAAAGTAGATAACAGCATCTACATTGGGGGCATAATCCATATTGCCAGTAAACAGCAGCGTATGATTGTGGCTGTAGTCGTGATGGCGAGGCGAAAAAGTGGTCATGTCTACACCATTGGGCAATAAGCGTAAATTGCCAGTGTGATGGTGTTTTTCTAGATATTGAAGGTCTTCAGCAGAGCAGGTTAGTGCCATGTTGTATTCGCCCAGAATCTTCTCAAATTCCATTACCCTTTTTTGTTCCATGTTTTCAAAAAGGGTAACAGGTAAACTTCTTTTTACATTTTTTCTTCGTTCCCAGTATAGCGAAAAAGCATCTGGTAAATCCAGTATTCTTGGTATGTCTTTTCGGCTTGCAAGGTATGGCGACATCCGGAGGTGCTGCACATGCACAGCATCATATTTATGATCTGAAAGCATCAAGTTCAATTCTGATTGCAGCTCAGCCGACTTAAAGTATAAAATCTGCAAAGGTGTGTTGTCCCAAATACCAGTCAAGCAGTTAGCTGCAGACTTCCATTTGGGTAGATATATAAGTTTTACTTTTGTGAAAATTTGCTCCAGTTCAGTTTGGTACGTAAGGTCTTCTTGTGTTTGTGCAAAGGTGAGCAAATGCAACTCGTGGTGTTTGCATAGTCTGCGAGCCAGATTAAAAATCTTTAGCTTATCGCCTCTGTAGGGTGGGTAAGGTACCCTGTTTGCAAGAAAGAGTATTTTCAAAGTTTGTTATTTATCACATTCCTGTTGTAGTTACACCCACAGTATGCTGCAAATTATAAATTTTAACTGGTTTGGTATGGCTTGCGGCTTTTAGTCTAACATGGATTTTGGATTATCGGGTATAACCCACAATTTTTGTACTGCATTACTTACTACCATCATGTCGAGATCATTCATACACTTGAAGTGTTTTTTTGGGCATCGGGCGTATCCTATTTTACTGCAAGGGTGACAACCTAGAGCTTTGTTTTCTACTATTATAGACTGTGGTGCTATTCTTTCTTTGAGGTTGTTGTAACCATAATAAGGAAACATGCCCATGTCTGGAGATGTATTGCCCCATAGCGATACAATGGGTTTTTGGTATGCAGCTGCTACATGCATGAGTCCAGTATCGTTACTTACTATTACCCGAGCAATTTTCACCAACTCAGCTGATTCATTTAAATTGAATTTTCCACAAGAGTTGTAGATTTTTATGGGGTCTTGAGCTGCTATTTCATTGCCATCTTCACGGTCTTCGGGGCCACCCATCAACATTACAGGGTAGGGTATCCTATCACAGAACTTTTTCCATTGTTCCAATGGTAGTTGTTTGGTGCCGCAAGACCCGCCTATCACACAGCCCACATAGCCTCCCCAGTGGCTCATGGGTATATCATTGTTGGTAAGGTGTTGGTCTGTGGGTAGGTAGTAGTCCAGTCCTTTGCCATCATTGTTTACTTTTAGTGGCTTCACTGTTTCCAGATACCTTTCCACAATACTCATGTCAGGCATCAGGTTCAGCCTCATGTTTGTGAGCAACCACTTTTGTACATTCAGCTTTCTGAATGAGTAACTCTGCACATTCAGTGCTTTTTTTACCCTCATTGTGCGCAGATTGTTGTGCAGGTCTATGATGTAGTCATATTTTTCTGCTTTCAGTGGTTCTATCACGTCATCCAGCTCATCGTGCAGATAGTGAAGTTTGCTTATGTATGGGTTTTGTGACAGCAGATTTTTGTAGGCGTGCTTTGTTAGGTAATGGATTTCCACGTCTGGTCTTTGCTGTTTCAGACACCTCAATACAGGCGTTGTGAGCACTATATCGCCAATAGACGAAAAACGAATTACCAGTACCTTCATGTACAATAGTTCAGGAAAAATGAAATAGGATTATGATTTGTGCACTATTATCTAGCAGTTAGTCGGCAGCATAAAACAATTCACACCAGGCTTTAGCGTCATTAATACCCAGAGCTTCCTTAGCACTACTGCTGATGCCAATTATACAGTTGGCGTAAAGTTTAGTATCGGGAAGTGGACCCAGTACTTTAACGTAAGTACTTTTGCCAGAACCAGGATAATATACCTTGATAATACTTCCTCTAGCTGCTTCGTTATGAAATGCATAATACATTGTTACCTTTCCAGGCTTATCAAAAAAAACTGCTGTTCCTTTTTCTGATAACACATTCAATCCTTTATTAGTCTGTATATTATACACAGAATCCAGATTGCCAGGTACTGGAGCATTGTTGGTAGTGTCTATTACCACTACTTTTTTAGGAGCTGGATAGGCTACCAGAGTTGCAGCATCGGAAGTGTCTTTTGTCATCATTTTTATCCATCCTACAAACAGTATTTGACCAGGCTTCAATGTGTTGCCTCGTAGCTCATTCCAAGTTCTGAATTGTACTTTAGTAACACCAGAATAAGTACTAAGCATGCCTATATCATCACGACCAGAAACTTTGTAATACAATTCGCGTACATGTTTCATGCTTAGTGGTGGCGGTTGCACTGTATAGAAGTTGCGTTTTGTGACAGGAATATAAACCGTAGCTCCTTCTGTCAATTTTTTCATAGTACCTTCATCATTGGAAAACTCTAATTGTTCGGCATCAATGAAAAATCTTTTTGCCAACATACGGGCGTTTTCCCGCTCTTTGGCAGTGTACATTATTTCCCAATTACCCTCTTTTTTTACCACAAACAGGCTGTCATTTTCCTGGCAAAATGTAGAGGTAAATGGCAGTGTAAGAAGTATTAATATTAGTAATCTAAGCATGCAATACTTGTTTTGGTGCGAAAATTACGACAATTAAAACCTAAAACGAAACCATTGGTGTTAAAAATGCTATTGATAGTTAATACATAGGCTCATAATAGGCTTTAACCTCAATTTGGCAATATTCTGAAGCTTGTAGGTGGCTTTGTGCAGATTATTCTATTCTTTTTTATGCAACATTTGTCACTATTCGTATATTAGCACCAAAATTCAATTCACAACTCATTAAATTGCGCATCAGCACTAAACGATTATCTATGTATCGCAACACTAATTTCAGTAAGTTCACTCTATTTGTATTGTCTTCTTTGTTTTTGTTTACAGCATGTAAGCGAGCTCAGAACGATGATAATTATCTTGCCAGCGACGATGACAGGATAGGATATGCTTCTGATGCTTCCAGAATAGAATTTGCCAATAATGATGTTCTTTCACTTGCTGACCAAGCTGGTATATTATATAATGCAGAGTTTATACGTAAGTCTACAAGCAAATGTGCTACTGTAGCGGTAGATACTATAAATACACCACACACGCTTATTATCAGGTTTGGCGACATAGACTGTGAGTGTGCTGATGGCAGACTGCGCAGAGGTTCTATAATAATAAAATACAACGGTAGCTACCTTGACAATGATCAGTTGCATACTATTACTTATAACAACTACTATCTGGATGGCAATCAGTTGACAGGATGGGTAAAAGCAACTAGAATAGACACTACAGTAACTGGTGACTGGTTTTATAGAGTGCAGGTCAACGACTCGTTGAATATGAGCCCTGATCCACTAAAAAGTCAATACATTGTTTGGTCTGGTAACCTGATGCGTAAGTGGGTAGGTGGCGACAAAACAAATGAAAGAGCTGATGATTACTTCTCTGTATCAGGTGTAGCTACACTTACTCGTCCTAATGGTCACGTATTTAACTTCAATATTGCTACTCCGTTGCAGTTTGCTACTTCTTGCAATTTTGCACAGTCTGGGGTGGTTAATGTTACTGGTTTCACAGGCAACCGAGTATTGAATTATGGTAATGGTGTTTGCGATAATGCAGCACAACTGAATATTGGTGTAAATATTTATCAATTAACTTTAGAAAAATAGTAAACACACAGTGCAATAAGAGCACTGGAAGATTATAACTAGTACCACCATCTATATGCCAAGGCAGAATGATGGTGGTGCTTTTTTTATGTACCTACCCCCAAACTTACCCCATGTGTTATTCTCTATTGTCATACTTGCCACTTATCTTTATTCCTTAGTTTTTTATAAACAGTTTTTATGCAAGTAAGTAGATTATTAGCAGTAGCTATATTATCAGGATTGTCAGTAGGGGCAATGGCACAGGATAAAAAAGAAGAAAAAAAGAAATGGGATGTTAGTGCACCTGGTGGTCCGGGCAAGGATGTAACCTTTACGGTAAATGAAGGCACATGGATGAACCTCGATGTGTCGCCTGATGGAAAGGAGATAGTGTTTGATATGCTCGGCGACATATACATAATACCATTTGCAGGTGGCAAGGCAAAGGTGCTAAGGCAAGGTATGCCCATGGAGTTGCAGCCACGATTTAGCCCCGATGGTAAGCGTATTTTGTTTACGTCTGATGCTGCAGGTGGTGATAATATATGGGTAATGAACCGAGATGGCAGCAACGCCACCCAAATCACCAAAGAAAACTTCAGACTACTGAACAATGCTGTATGGGCAGATAATAACTACATAGTAGCTCGCAAACACTTTACATCGGGCAGGTCATTAGGGGCTGGTGAGTGGTGGATGTACCATACATCAGGCGGAGGTGGCTTGCAGCTTACCCCTCGCAAAAACGACCAGCAAGACCTTAATGAGCCGTGTGTGTCACCTGATGGCAGGTATGTGTACTACAGCGAAGATGTGTATCCGGGTGGCTATTTTCAGTACAACAAAGACCCCAACAATCAGATTTTTGTAATAAAAAGGTATGACCGTGACAAGGGTGAAATAGAAACTGTAACTGGTGGACCGGGTGGGGCAGTGCGCCCCCAAATATCGCACAACGGCAACCTAATGGCTTTTGTGAAGCGTGTGCGTACCAAAACGGTGCTATACTTGCGCAATCTGGACAATGGCGAGGAATGGCCCATCTACGACAAGCTAACCAAAGACCAACAAGAGGCCTGGACTACTTTCGGCATCTACACAGGTTTTGCATGGACACCCGATGATAAAAACATAGTAATATGGAGTGGTGGGAAATTGCAGAAAATAGATGCTAATGCAGTTAACGCAGCCATAGAGATCCCCTTTGAGTGCAATGTGAAGCAGCACATCACAGATGCAGTGAGATTTAAGCAGAATATTAATACGGATGAATTTACGGTAAAGGTGATTCGTCATGCTGTTACATCGCCCGATGGTAAACTGATGGTGTTTAATGCGCTAGGACATCTTTACAAAAAGACACTACCTAATGGAAAGCCTGAAAGATTAACCAATAGTATGCTGCAGGAGTCGGAGCCTGCTTTTTCGGCAGATGGAAAATCGCTGGTGTATGTAACATGGAATGACACGCTGACTGGCAGCATTTGTAAGCTGATACTTGACGGTAAATCGAAGCCAGTAACACTTACTGCTGTAAAGGGTATGTATCGCACACCAGCCCTGTCGCCTGATGGCAAATGGATGGTATATACCAAGGACGGCAGTGACAATAGTATGGGTAACACATTCACAGTAAAGCCAGGAATATACCGTATGCCAGCAAGTGGTGGTAAGGAAGAATTTGTAACAGATAAGGGAGAGAATCCTCGGTATAATAGCGATGGAACAAGAATA
>JBIKKS010000135.1:0-5960 GCA_044360235.1 Flavipsychrobacter sp.
AATGGCAAGGGTTACAGTAACAACACCGATGGTATGGGGTTCAACGACTACCTGATTGCAATAGGTACTAAAGACCAAAACGGAAAAGCAATGGCTACCGTTATAAATGATAACCTTACCTCTGCTAGTAACAGCCTCTCTTCTTTTCCAGCTACCATCAGGGCTGGAGTAAGCAATAACCGCCCAGAGATATTGGCAATTTATGAGCAGTTGCAAGCAATAGTACCATTGCTGAAGGTAGATATGGTATCAGCATTCGGTATATCTATTACCTTCACAGATAATGATGGTGATTAGCACTCATTTTTCGCATAACTAATAAAAGCAATTTTTACTGTTCGATTATATATAATGACAAGCAATAACAAATTAAGTATAAAAACACTGGAGCAGCCCGTTTACTCGGCTGCTCTTGCTGTTTTCAGGCTAATATTTGGGTTTATGTTGCTAGGTGGTGTGGTGCGTTTCTGGCTAAAGGGCTGGATTGAAGAATTGTATATACAGCCCAAAAACTTTTTTCATTATTACGGTTTTGAGTGGATTCCCCACCTAGGCAATGGAACTTATCTGTTGTTTTTGATTTGTGGCATCAGCGCATTTTGCTTTGCTATCGGGCTATTTTATCGTCTTTCGGCTGTCTTGCTGTTTCTTAGCTTCACCTACATTGAGCTGCTCGATAAGACCAACTACCTAAACCATTATTACTTTGTAACATTGGTTTTACTACTCATGATGTGGCTACCGGCACACACCAATCTGGCTGTGGATAACATACGTAAACCAGCATTGCAAAAAAGATGGATACCAGCATGGACAGTATGGAGCATCAGACTAATGCTGGGTATAGTATACTTCTATGCTGGTCTTGCCAAGCTGAACAGCGATTGGCTATTAGAGGCTATGCCACTTCGACTATGGCTCCCTGCCAAAAACGATTTACCCATATTTGGTTCGCTGCTTAATGAAGTATGGGTTGCTTATTTATTCAGTTGGTTTGGGGCAGTATACGACCTTACAGTGCCTTTTTTTCTGCTCTATCGCCCCACCCGCCCCTATGCTTTTGTAGCTGTTGTTGTGTTTCATGTAGCTACTTCTATTCTTTTCCCTATTGGTCTTTTTCCTTACATAATGATATTGTCGGCAGTCATATTTTTTGATGATAAAGACATTGATAGAATTGTAATGAAATGTAAAAATTATTTTACAATACTACCCGTATCTACAGGCACTGATATGTTTACCTTTGCGCCGAAATGGCGCAGCGGTTTGCTGTCAGTGTTTGCTTTGTTCTTTGCTATTCAGCTTTTATTTCCATGGCGATATCTGCTATTACCCGGCGAATTGTTTTGGACAGAAGAAGGATACCGGTTTTCTTGGCGAGTGATGCTGATGGAAAAAACTGGATATGCTCAGTTTGTAGTAAAAGACACAGAAACAGGCAAAACCATAGGTGTAAACAACAATGACTTTCTGACTCGCAATCAGGAAAAAATGATGTCTACCCAGCCAGATTTTTTGTTGCAATATGCGCATATACTGTACACTCACTACCAAAAGATGGGCATCAAAGACCCACAAGTGTATGCAACAGTATATGTAGGGATGAATGGAAGACGAAGCCGGCTGTACATAGATAGCACCGTAGATCTGGCAAAAGAAAAAGACTTATTCAGGCACAAAACCTGGATAATTGATTACAAAGACAAAATATATGGATTGTAGACGTTTGTTGTTTTTTATTGCTTTATCTACCTCTTTATCTGCTAATGCTCAGGACAGCCTCAAGCATTTGAAAGAAGTGGAAATACGCGATAAAAAAAATGATGATTTCAGAAGCATGAACCAAGTAGAAGGCATGAAACTAACTGCCGGTAAAAAAACTGAACTCATCAATGTAGAACAACTTACGGTAAACAAATCGACCAACAATCCCCGACAGATATATGCAAAAGTATCTGGTCTTAATATATTCGAAAACGACGGTTCAGGTTTACAACTTAGTATAGGAGGCAGAGGACTAGACCCTAATCGCACATCAAACTTCAACGTAAGACAAAACGGGTACGACATAAGTGCTGATGCATTGGGTTACCCCGAGAGTTATTATACTCCCCCAAGTGAGGCATTGAAAAAAATAGAAATAATTAAAGGTGCTGCTGGGTTGCAATACGGTACCCAGTTCGGTGGGTTGCTCAACTTTGAGATGAAACAACCAGAAGACTTTAAAAAGAAAATTACCTTCGAAAGTAGACAAACTGCAGGCTCTTGGGGCTATTTTAGTTCATTCAACAGCATAGGTGGCACCACTGGTAAACTAAGTTATTACGCCTTTGCACAATACAAAAGGGGCAACGGATGGAGACCGAACAGTCAGTTTGAGGCATTAAACCTATACGCAGACCTACACTATCACCTTACCGAAAAACATACTTTAGGACTGGAATTGACCCATCTCAACTATCTGGCGCAGCAACCAGGTGGGCTCAATGACGATATGTTTTCCAAAGATCCCAGACAAAGCAACAGAGCTAGAAACTGGTTTGCAGTTAACTGGAATTTAATAGATGTAGAGTGGGATTATCGAATCAGCGACCGTACCAAATTACAGACAAGAGTAAACGGGCTTTTGGCATCGAGAGATGCAATAGGCTTCAGACCAAATCGCCCCAACCAACCAGACAATGGCGGACCACGGGACTTGCTGAAAGGTAATTTCAAAAACATGACTACCGAAAGCAGGCTTATGCATAGGTATTACATTGGTAATCAACCACAAACATTACTCACCGGCATTAGAGCTTACAGTGGAAACAGCACCAACAAACAAGGATATGTAGACAATGGTAGTGGGGCAAACTTTGATTTCACTAAAGAATCTACCGAATTATTGTCTGACTATACTTTTCCTAATTTGAATGTTGCCGCATTTGCTGAGCATATCTTCAGACCCAGCAGCAGACTGAACATAACACCTGGCATACGCATAGAGCATATTCGCACACAAGCCCAAGGTCTTTATCATAATAGAATATATGACCTGCGCGATAGTGTGATTAGCGATATAGTGGTAAATGAAAACCGTACATTCCCAAGGTCTTTTGTGCTTGCAGCAATAGGTGCAGGATCCAAGTTCAATGAAGATTTGGAGCTTTATGGCAATATCTCTCAAAACTACCGCTCTGTTACATTCAGCGATATAAGAGTAGTAAATCCCTCCTTTGAGATAGACCCTAATATACAAGATGAAAAAGGATGGAATGCCGACCTTGGTGCCCGTGGAAATGTAAACGACATACTCCGTTTTGATGCCAATGTTTTCTTCTTGTATTACGGCAATCGTATAGGCGAGTATTTCTACACCAAAAACAACTCAATGGTCATCAGGCGCAGAGGCAACATAGGTGTAGCCAATATTTATGGAATAGAGTCGTTTGCTGAGCTGAATATACTGAAGCTTGCTGGTGCCGACGATGCAAAATGGAAATTGAAAACATACTCTAATCTGGCACTTACCAGTGCTACATATACCAAAAGCCCTATCAAGAATATAGAAGGAAAGCAGGTAGAATATGTACCCGCTATTAACTGGAAAGCAGGCATACAAACCGCTTACAAAGACCTTAAACTCACACTGCAATACAGTGCGTTATCAGACCAATATGCTGATGCAACCAATGCACCTAACAGTGGGTTTAGTGGGGTGAATGGTATCATACCAGCATACAGTGTGGCTGATCTTTCGGCAGGTTATACATGGCGAAAATTCACACTAGAAGGAACTATCAATAATCTGCTCAATGTCGCTTACTTCACTAGAAGAGCTACAGGATACCCAGGCCCTGGCATAATACCTGGAGAAGGAAGAAGTTTCTATATTACAGCGGGTATCAGGCTTTAAGCAACTTAGCTTTTCATATTTATATATTGCAACGGAAATTCCAGATTTGATGTACGACAAAGCTTGATAACATCTTGCAGGTCGTCTAGTTTTTTTCCAGTTACTCTTATTACATCATCCATTATAGCCGCTTGTACTTTCAGCCCACTATCTTTAATTAGCTTCACAATTTTCTTGGCATCATCCTTTCCCAGGCCATTTTTTACTGGTATTGTTTTGCGTATATATTTACCTGATGCTGAGAATTCCTTAGTCATATCAAAACAGTTTGCCTCAAGTCCCTGACGCATAGCTTTTGTAAGCAACACATCTTCCAACTGTTGTAGTTTCATATCTGTTTCTACTTCTACAGCTATAGTCATATCTTTTTTATTCAACTCCAGCGATACATGGGTGCCTTTGAAATCAAAGCGATTGTCTATTTCCTTTTTCGCTATGTTCACTGCATTGTCTAGTGTCTGTACGTCTACCTTGCTGGCAATATCAAAAGATGGCATAAAAAATGTTTAATAACTGTTTGACTAATAGTTCTGTTGTCAAAATTATAAAAAATCCCCCAAAATGAATAGAATGCCTACTATTGTTTGCTAAAGGAAGTCATAAAAAAGCCTGCAACACTTTCTAGGTTACAGGCTGTATTATTTAATGTTGTATTATAAAACAGTTTTACTAGTCTACATTTTAATAGTTACTTGTCTGATTTCAAGCTAAGTCCTGACCTCCAAGCCAATATACTGCTCATCCCTGTTGTTATTAGTACTATACTTATAGTACTGCATGGCATAAGTATAGCCGCTGCTACTGGCTTCAGCATACCTTGCATGGCAAAGTACAGACCTATTACATTGTAAATAATAGATACAAAAAAGCTAAAACCTATAACAGTAGCTGAAGATTGAGCTAGTTTAAGCAAAGAAGGCAAAGAGTTGATTTTTTTAGCATCCAATATAGCGTCGCAAGATGGAGTGAAATTATTAATATCATCCGCAAGGGTTATGCCCACATTACTTTGTTGCAACGCACCAGCATCATTTAGCCCATCGCCTATCATCATTACTCTATGTCCTTTTTGTTGCAACGACTCTATATAACGCAGTTTATCTATTGGCTTTTGTTCAAAATGCAAATCGTTACCACCTCCAAACAATTTCTCTAAAATTGGTTTTTGCTTGCTATTATCTCCAGACAACAATGATAGTTTGTAATGCTTTGTGAGCTCAGGTATCATTTCAGATACTCCTTGCCTAAAATCTGAATGCAAGTAAAACGCAGTTATCTTGTCATTGATACTTACATACACTGATGCTTGGTCTGCCATCACCCTATCTCTACTCAGTCCTGCAAAACTACCAGACCCTACAATTACTCTGGTATTGTTAACTATGGCGTCTATACCCCTACCTGCCGTTTCTTTCCACGCTGCTACATCTACACTAGCGTTTCTGCCGGCTAGCCAGCCAGCCAGTACCCTGCTATTGGGATGTTTGCTTCTTTTCACTACAGCAAACAATAGGTCCTTATCGTTATCTGTCAGTACACTCCCTTTGCAGGTTATTTGCTCATTACCGCCTTCGGTTAGTGTACCTGTTTTATCAAAAACCACGTGGTCAGTTTTCCCCAACTGTTCTATTACAGAGGGGTCGCGCAGATACAAGCCATTGTTGCTCAGCAAACGCATAATGTTACCATTGGTAAATGTCGCAGATAATAACAATGCACACGGACAAGCCACTATGAGCATTGCAGATACACTGTTGATAATCAACGAAGGATCTACAAAGTACCAATATATAGCTGTAAGTAATGCCAGCGACAATAATACCACTGTAAAATACTTACTCAATGTGTGAATCACACTTCCCTTGTCATTGGTTTCACTTTTGTTGTTGCTGAACGCATAGTGGTTCCATAACGAAGTTAAATAACTACCAGCAACAGGTTTTATAATCTGAATTGTAAGTTGTTCCCCTATTTGCCTGCCCCCAGCATAAACCATTTCTTGTTGTTTCACTTCTACTGGTTCGCTCTCACCCGTCACAAAACTATAATCTACATATGCCCT
>JBIKKS010000136.1:0-5949 GCA_044360235.1 Flavipsychrobacter sp.
CTGCTCGCGCTCTGCTCTCCCAAAGCTGCGCTTGTACTTATGCGCCATTTCTTTGAATTCCGACGCTTGTTTTTTCAGTCGTTTGATATCCTTCATGGTGCTGTGTGCAGCCATCTTGCTATCCAGAGTTAGCGACATCAGCCGCTCAGATACCCGAGCCGGATTACCCACCCGCAGCACATTTAGCCCCTCGGTACTTAGTTTGTCTGACAGCAGGTCCACAGCCGTATTGCTAGGTGCTACTACTAGTATGCGTTGCTCGCCCTGTGCTATCAGTGCCTTTATGGCTTGCACCAGAGTAGTGGTTTTGCCGGTGCCAGGTGGGCCGTGTACTATGGCTACATCGGCTGCAGTAAGTATGAGGTTTACGGCAGCTTGCTGTGAGGGGTTGAGTGCAGCATTGGTATACACAGGTATATCTGTGTTAAAGACTGGTGGAGTATTACCGGTCAGTACGTTTATCAGTCTGCCTTCTTCTTTTTTTTCTGCAAGAGTAGTTGCCTGTTTCAGCGCCTGTTGCATTTCGTCATAGCTGTTATCGTCAAACAGCAGGTCTACACCCAGCTTGCCATTGTCTGCCCAGTCGGGCAGCTCATCTGTACGCAGCGATATTTTCAGTCTATTGCCACCAATGTGTGTGATAGTTCCTTCTATGCGGTCATTCGCAGCATCATGATTGGAGAATAACATAGCAGCACCCCCAAACCTGAACTGATGTGCGAGGTCAGTATGGGTGGTGCGTTCTACTTCTACAGTAAGGTATTCAGCTTTGCTTAGTTCCTTTCCTCTTATGGCTACTGGATACCAGGTGATACCATTGGTGCGTCGCTCTGATGCTGACGATGACTTTGTAAGCTCCTGATAATTGCGCCTGTCTTCCTCACGCTCCGTAAGCAACAGTTGCTGCAGCTGTTTGAAATAGTCCATAGGCAAATGTACTGTGTGGATGTCTACAAGACGGCTATTGTCAGAGAGAAATACTCATCTAGCAATACAGGAGATAAAAAACACCCTGCAAGGAGTGCTTGCAGGGTGTAAATTATTTGAAAGGAGAATATGTATTAAGCTTGTTGAGCAACTTCTGTCACGCTGTCTACTTTTCTGTACACGAAAGTGGTGCAGATATGACGACGGGCAAAACGGGCCGGAGTCGGTGCATTAACCAGTTTTACATACACGGCTTTAGGTACACCAAAGTACTCATAGCTGCTGCCATCAAGGTACTTGATAAGCAATGTTTCGTTTTTGTATTCGAAGTCTACTATCGGTGAGGAAGATGTAGTAAGGGTATATTCTGGTAACTCTTGCAGACGACGCTCAGCCGATATACTTACCAGAAAATGGTATGCCTCTATTATTCTTTTGCTTTTTACTTCTGCCTCTTCCTGCTGCTCCGGGTTGTCAGAAAACTTGTCGGGATGCCAGTCTTTCATCAGGTTTCTGTAGATGGTTTTGAGATCTTGTAGCGTAACCTTTTCCGTGACACCGAGCAGCTTTCTGTAGCCGATAATTTTTTTCATACTTGTACTTTAAAATGAGTTTCTTTTAAACAAAAAATCGTCCCGACATCCGCCGGGACGATCTCATACCTTTCCTTAGGCTGCGCAAAAGTAGGTTTATTTTATGATAATTTGGTGTATGTGTGTTATTTTATCATGAACGCATTTTGCTTCACGTCACTCACATAAAACCGCCTACTGTTTGCTGATTTTCACCGTCTTGTTGTTAGTGCCATCAGTGTACTTTATAAGGTACAGACCAGTAGGCAGCTCGGCTACATCAACAATAGTACTGCTTCCAGTAGTAGTGATGTTTTTAAGAGTTTTGCCAGTGATGTCTGTGAGTAACAAGTGTGCATTTACAGAGGTATTACCTGTTATAGCAATTGTAAGTTGGTTGTTTACCGGGTTAGGGTAAGCAGTAATGCTCATAGGTGTTGCTTCCTGTTGCAGTGTGTAGATGCTTGTAGTACCCAATGTGGTAAACGGAATAGTAACCCATGCCGACAAAGCAGTAGCACCGCAGCTGTCGCGTACATGTGCATAGTAGGTGGTAGATGCTGTAAGTGCAGTAATATATGCAGTGGACGTAGTAGATACTGTGCCAGAAGTTGTAGGGTCGGTAGGGAGAAGGTCTACTACATACTGTGCTGCTACTGCACCGGTAGCCATGGTCCAGGAGAGGGTAGCAGTAGAAGTAGTGATGGCACTGGCTGCAAGACCAGTAACGGCATTGCAGGTGCTAGATAATGTTGTGAATGGTATAGTGCTCCAAGCTGAGAAGCTACCTGCACCGCAACTATCGCGCACATGCGCATAGTAAGTAGTGCCTGCCGTGAGGCCAGTAGGACTGGTAGAGGTGGCCGTTGTGTTAGTGCCAGAGCCGGTAGGGTCTGTTACTGTATTGTTTATCACATACTGATACCCTAATGAGCCAGATGTTACTGCTGTCCAGCTTACTGTGGCACTGGTACCTGTTATAGCACTCACCGCCAAACCAGTAATGGGTGGACAGGTAGAAGTAGCACCAGTAGTAAACGACCTGCGTACCCATGCCGAGAAGGTAGCACCGCATTGTGTGCGCACCCAGGCATAATATACAGTGCTGGCAATAAGACCCGAAGCTGTAGCAGTGGTAAGTGTGGTAGCCGTGCCAGATGCAGGTGCCGTGGCAGATGTAGTTACAGCCCACTCATAGCCGCTAGCTCCCGTTACTGCTGTCCAGCTCAGGGTGGCACCACCGCTGGTGATGCTGCTCATGGTTAACGTAGATACAGTATCGCAGGTTGGTGTAGTGCTGCTAGTAGTGGTAAATGGTATGCTTACCCATGTGGCAAATGTGGTAGCACTACACTTGGTGCGTACATGTGCATAATAAGCCGTAGCTGCAGACAACCCAGTGGCTGGTGCTGATGTGGCTGTGGTGAGCGTACCTGTAGCGGGTGGTGTGGCACTAGTGGTTACTGCCCACTCATACCCTATGGCACCAGTCACTGCTGTCCAACTTATAGTCGCGCCACTGCTGGTGATAGCAGTAGCAGCAAGGCCTGTAACAGGTGCGCATGCTGTAGTAGTACCAGTAATGTTTACGTTATAATCATGTACCTCGCCTATGGTACTACTACCGCCACCAGTAAGGCTGTAGGAGGGGCAGGGTGTAAGACCAGGATAGGTTTCATCGCCAGATGCTACTGCTCTCATTCTGTGAATGCCAGATGCAGCACCAGAAGGTATGTTGATTATAAAATTGGTAGAACCGATAATTCCAAATGTACCACCACCCACACTTTCGCCTGCATCTAAAAAGCTATTATTGTTATTAAAGTCAATAAACACCTGAAATTCTGCTGCTAACAGACTCCCTTTAGTAGCCACTATGGTGTATGTACTAGCTGGCGCCAAGGTAACAGACATAGTGCTGTGATTGTCTCGGTACGAGGTTAATGGTGGAAAACCTGATACTGTAGAGCATCCAGTGGCCAAGTCTGAAATTGATGTACCGCTTTCGCCATTTATAGCGAAGTTATCGATAGATCCACCCAGAGTACATCCCTGAAAATAGGTAGGCGTACAGTACTGTGCAAATGATGTGCTGTGAAATGCAAGCAGGAGTAAGCTTGCAAATAATTGGGTAGTAGTAAAAAGTTTTTTCATAAAAATAATATTAGAGTAATAAATGCGTCTCACAAGTTAGTAAATTATATCTGACGCAAGTAGTAACAATAATATTTTTTTTAAATTTTGCTATTTCTAGGCAAGTATAGCTAGGATCATTAACTGTAAGCAATGCAATATCATACCATTATTTATGGCAGGTCAGTTTGCATCGTAATTTGTGCTTATTGCTTACTAATTTTCACTGTCTTAATGTTAGTACCATCAGTGTACTGTACAAGGTACTGACCAATGGGTAGCTCGGTTACATCTAATATTGGTGGTGGTAAAGATTATGTTCTTTAGTCTCTTAGCACATACTCATTCCCCGCCTTGGCGGCTTGTGCCATATCCTTTATGAGCATAGGGTCGCGCTCTATGGCGTTACCCACCACTATAATATTGGCACCAGCGCGGCAGTTGTCATATACTTTTTCGGGGGTACATATTCCGCCCCCAACTATCAATGGCACAGCTATATTGCTGCTCACTTTTTTTATCATATCGGTGGTTATGGGCCGTTTGGCACCACTGCCCGCATCCAGATAGATAACATGTTTGCCTTGTAGCTCGCCAGCCCATGCTGTGCATAACGCTATATCGGGTTTGTCGGCGGGTACGGGCGTAGTATTGCTCATATACGATACCGTAGTTTGTGTGCCGCCATCTACTATTATATAACCAGTAGATATTACCTCCAGTCCACTTGCCTTTACCTGTGGTGCAGAAGCCACGTGCTGCCCTATTAGCAACTCAGGGTTTCTGCCAGATATCAAAGAAAGGTACAGCAGCGCATCGGCATAGGGTGTGACCTGTGCAGGGCTACCAGGAAACAGCACTACAGGAATGCTACTTTCTGCCTTAAATCGTTGAATGCACAGCTCCATCTGGTGTATCATCAGCAGGCTACCACCCATTAGCAGGTAATCTACCCCGGCATTGTTGCACAGCCTAGCCAGGTGGTGCATGTCTGCAGGTGCTATTTTGTCGGGGTCGGCAAGTACTGCGAATCCGCTTTTTTGCTGCTCTTTCAGTGTACGAAACTGTGTTAGTACCATTAGGTTTGTTGCTCGTTTTGCCAGTGATAGCCATTCTGCCGCCTACCCCACCCTTATTATCTGAATCAACACACTAAAAAGAATATAACTTGTTGTAAAATACGCTCCCTTATATGTTGTGTAATGTAAAATTATAATTTTCTACCGTAAATCTCAGTTTTCATCTTACAGCTGGGTCAACATTTCGCGCCAGTTATAGTCTGTAGGTTGCCATTGTTTTTTTAGTAGTTTGTCGGTTATGTCGCGGTTAGCAAGGAAGTTTACTTTTTCCTGCATCAGCACAGGCATTTGCAGCAGCGCGCTATATTCCGACAATTCGTTCCAGTCATTGTTTCTGAAGTGGGCAAAGAAGGATGCCAGTACTGTACGAGCTTCCTTTAGGTTCCAGTAGTGCAGTACATAAGGCGCAGCGGCTTTTATCGTCGCAGCATGTGCAAAAAACACAGAGAATGCAAATTGCTCTACTATATGCTTCGGAAAACGGGGATACTCAGTATCTGTAAAAGTCAGTACATCATCTAGCAGGTGTCGGTATTTAGTATCAAAGCCCAGCACACCAGCATTCCACATAGGCAGGTCCCATAGGGGTTTCTCATTTACCTTCATGGGTGTGTTGTCGCGTAGGTGTGTGTCTAGTTTTGTAAAAATCGGGTTGCTACGGCTGCTTACCACACCCTCGTTTACGTGCATGTACAACTGTCCGTTGCTTATTTCTTTCATCAGGTAGTCTACAGGCCAGGTAAACACCACATCTGTATCGGTGTATAGCACATTACCGTTTCTATCGCTGGTAAAATCTTTAAGTATTTCAATTTTTACCCGATGCACAAAATCTATGCTGCCTCTCCATTTTGTGATGTTAGCAGTTGCTATTTCGCAAAAGTTGAGCGGTAGGCTTATGTTTTTGAAAGTGCTAAACCAGCCAGGGTTGTCAGTGTATATCCATATTTGGGTATTGGCTGGGCAGCCGCCGCCATACAGCCTCGATAATGACAGCAATGCAAACGCGCACTCATGAAAAATGTACTCGTTTCCGTAGCACTGAAAAACTATATAATTTGGTTGTTTGTCCATAGTCTACCTATGCAGATATGATGTTGTTGTGAAAATAATATTGGGTTCTGTACACTTTATTTAATAGCCGGTGGATGATTGTCCAGCATTCGCTCAGCAGCCATAAGCCTGTAATGTAACACCTCATCACGCTCCATGAAAGGAGCCACAGCACGGAGCTGGTT
>JBIKKS010000137.1:0-5918 GCA_044360235.1 Flavipsychrobacter sp.
ATATATTAACTGAGCAAGAATTTGTGGCATTGACAGGTATGATAGCAACCGTATAAAAACTAAAAACCAAATAACGTCTATCTACTAAATACTAACAACTATCTACTTTTCGGTAGCCATCAGTAGCACTACTATCATCGGGCTTTGCGTCGCGCTCTTGTACGGGCGGGGCAGAGAGGAGCTTTCACTCATAAAACCTAGAAAAACAATATAAAAATTGAAGGTCATTGCGAGCCCCGAGCCTAGCCCAGCGCGCCAGCCCTCGGGGTGTGGCAATCTCGCGCTTTGAGGGAAAAACACAACCCACGAGCCAACAATACGGGAACTCCCCTCCTTTTTTGCAGCTGGGGTGGTAAAGGCTGCGCTCATTCACAGCAGCAAATAACACAGCCCCTACAATATCTACCAAAACAATATGTTCATTAACCTATATTCCTACCAATAAAATGAGTATTTTTCTCACTTAGACTATAAAATACTATAAATATGGATTTGTATTTTGAAGAAATACTCCCACACATGATTGTAAAGTATGGGAAATATTTGAACACTGAGATTTCTTCAGTTAAGTTTCACAGGAGTTTCGATAGTTATTACCTAACTCTAGTTTTTACAAAATTAAGAGGTGATATATCTACATACTCCACGAACATGGATATTATTGGAGATGATGATGGTAGCTATTTTAAAATGGAGGACGACTACCAGATAAACAAACAGAAGTTTTTGGAGTTGGATGAATACTCCTTGATTATGATTATTGACAATCTTTTTACTGAGAAATACACCCAAGAGATTGTCGACAAAAATAAAGGTTCGTTGTAGGAATATATATTCCGTCCTCGTTGAGTCTCCCCGCTTTTTCTGCGAGGGACTCAACGACATCAGGGCTCTGAAGCTTAATTTTCTTCCCATAGCCCCACTCCTCACTTGAAATAAATCCACATTCCAAATTGTGGATATCTTAATCACTGACACAACCACATTGGCGCAATTTTTGCTACATTAACATGGTATAGTCTATTTATCATTCCTCTATAAAACCCCAATTATCATTATGTCAGCTTATAATTATCCAATGCAGCAAAACAATCATTACTCATCCCTACAAACTTCAAGAGTGTCCCGTACCTCATCAGAAAATCTACCGGCAAATGCATTACTACCGGAAAAGTGAATAGCATTGATAATCAACTACTTATCCATCAAAACGCATGAAACAACCGGCAACTAACCGGCAAAACCAGAAATGAACAACAAACTAAATATGAACCCTACAAACCTCTATGCAAATGAAAAGAAAACAATCCATAATCGCCATGTCACCTACCAGCAAAATACACGCCAACCGGAAAAGTGAATAGTATTGATTATCAATGACTTAAGCGTCAAAACCCCTGAAAACACCGGCAAAAAACCGGCAAAACAAGAAATGAATAATAAACTAAATATGAGCCCTGAACACCAACCAATAAAAGAGAAGATGTCATTCAGAGTCACCACTCCCCCCAACCGGAAAATGCATGCATACCGGAAAAGTGAATAGTGTTGATAATCAACGACTTAAGTGCCAAAACACATGAAAACACCGGCAACAAACCGGCAATATCGGCAACACATTTTCACGACCTTATTACTGTGTATGTGTTGGTTCAATAAAAATAAACTTAAATAGGCTCAGTTGATGGTATTAATTATTTACTAATGCACTAATTTTAATAACAAGCCCACAAATCATTACTTTATGAAAAACATACTCCTATTGTGTATTCTATCACTTGTGCCACTTTGCGGTAGCAGCCAAATAAAAACACCAAGTTTTGCTATGTATAATAATTGCCCTGATTATTTTAGTCAAATATCTTATAGCGCCGGTTGGCGACAGCCCACTTCTGGAACTTGTGATTATTTCAACAGTTGCAATGAGAATTTGTGGGTGGATGTTCCAGAAAACTATTTTGGATATCAGGATAATGATATTCATGCATATGCAGGGCTTTGTGCATACCTAAATGGTTCAGATTACAAAGAATACATTGGAACAAAAATTCCTAGTTTAGTAGTAGGGAGTACTTACACTATTAGTGTCACTGTGTCGCTTGCAGATAGTAGTTCATTTGCTGTTGACGGATTAGGTGTCTTATTCACCACCCTTCCTTATTCTTTTAGTTCCCATACTACAATATCTTTTGTACCACAAGTGGATTTTTCTAGTTACGGACCCATAACAGATAAAACAAATTGGGTGACACTTACTGGTTCTTTTGTGGCAGATATGCCTTACTCGCACTTAATAGTTGGTTGTTTCAAAAATAGCCTTTCTGTTACTATAGACTCTTTAAATAGTATGTCGTCAAATAGTTTATTTTCATATTACTACATAGGTGAGATTGGAATGTCTGATACTACTTATTTTGGTGATTCAACTTACTATCCACCCCCAGACACTACAAAATCGCCTCAAGCTCCTTCAAGAGATACAATCAAATACATTTTTCCCAATTCGTTTACACCTAATGGTGATGGCACCAATGATGTTTTCAGAATCATAGGTCATCCATCAAACGAATATGTAGGGTATATGTTCAGAGTGTATAATAGATGGGGCGAATGTGTGTATTCTAGCAGCAATCCTAATTCTGGTTGGGATGGCACACAAAACGGAATTCCACATAATTTGGGAGTGTATTTTTACATGTGTGAGTTTGTACTGAATAGTGAACGTGTGTTACTAAAAGGTGACGTTAGTTTAATAAGGTAGTGTATTTCCTATCTAAGTGTTTCCTACGTAAACAAGGTCGTTAATCGCACTCATCCTGCAGAATAGAATGCCATTGATAATCAACCACTTAAGCACCAAAACGCATGAAAACACCTATTAGTAGCCATAGCTTTTTAGCGAAGGCTACGGCAAATAACCGGCAAATCGTGCAAACCATTTTAATACCGAAAACAGCAGCAATAAAGTGAGATTAGCAAATAAGATAAAAGAATAATGTTTTCCGAGTAGCTATTAACTAAAACAATTCTGGCATTCTGGATTTGCCATACTTCATTTTAGTTTTTTTCTTACTGACTGCACCAGCGTAGGTTACAGAAAATTCCAAACCACCATTGTTTTTATAAGCAGGTGCCTTGTCGCTGATGTTTATGTCATAGCTTGCCGCAAACCTGAAGTCAGCATACTCCACTCCTACATAGGGGGCTACAGCATCATCATGTTTGTAATAGCCGCCTATATAAAGGGCAGTCTCTACTGGTTTAGATTTCTTGCCAGCATTGAGGTGTATACGGGCATATCCACCACCCTGTAGGTAGGTTACATCGGCCTGGTTGTGCATGTAGGCGTTTATGTACAGCGCATTGGTGCCACCCAGCCCCACGGTCATACCCGCCAATGCAGTACCGCTATTGTCTAGTCTGCTGCTATTACCCGCAAAGGCAAATTCAAATGGTTCAGTAATATGTCCGTACTTATACCCACCAAAAACACCCAGATTATCGCCCAGTTTGCCGGTGTACACAGCACCTACGCTAAAGTCGGTATACAACAGTTCTTTATATACTTCGGTTTTAGTAATCAGTACATTTTTATCTACCGTAGTAGCCTGTGCCCCAAACGATATACTATGTTTGCCACGCTTGTCTATGCTTTTGTGGTAAGCAAGGCTCAGAGTAGCAGATTTGCTGTTCCAGTAGTAGTTTTTATTTTCTTTAAACTGCTCATAACCATAGGCTATCCCTATCCCAAACGCATCACGCTTGGGCAGCAGGTCAGTACCTATCCGTATATCGGCCGATGCATTGACCATAGTGCTAGGCCCTTGCGTGCTGTCGCCATTCATACTCCTGAAGTTGGCATTGCCACGTATTTTGGTAGGCATCAGCCCCGCCAGTGCGGGATTGAAGGTGTGTGGCGACGAAAAGAACTGAGTAGTAAGTCTATCCTGAGCATGAGATACTTGTGGCACTAAGGCAACAGTCAATAAAGCAAACAACATTTTTTTCATCAGCAACAGATTGTTATGTAGTATATATACCCGCAAATATAATCAAATACAATTGCCATGTAGGTACACCAGCACTAAAATGCGGCAATAGTAATACCAAATTGGCGCAAATGATGGGTGCAATGCTTGTATAGTAGCTGCACCTGTAGCTCATAGCCCAGTACCCCAAAGAAGGGATGTATCAATTGTAATGTAGGTTCTTGCTCATACGCAATAAAAAAGTCCTTTACTTCCTGTTCCAGCTCGGCAATAGCGGCTGCTAGGGTGTCATTTTTTACCGCGGTTGGTTCGTCAGGTAGCAAAGAGTTAGGGGTGTTTTCCCGCATAGGTTTTTCGGTAGCCAGAAAAGCCTGCATGCGGGGTATCATGGCCTCGTCTACAGCTATTGGTAGTTTCGTTTTACCATTGGCTAAACGCATATAGTCGGCCATGTGTTCCACCATTTGTTGCACATTCATTTTGCCCCACAGGCGTGGTGCATCAGGTGCTATTGTAGCCAGTGAGGGTATGTAGTCACTTTTAAGGAAGTGTATTTTTTCTTTTAGGTGTTCCATTGTGTTGCTATATGTGAGGTGTAAAAATGCCCCATATCATCCGCTGTGTGGGCAATATGGGGCTGTGAGTAGCGTTGTTATGCTATTAGTTTACATCAGTTGTTTTATCAGAGCTTCTTGTGTCATTCCTTCAGCTTCTGCCTTGTAATTGCGTAGTATACGGTGGCGCAGCACGGGCAGTGCCATAGCTCTTACGTCTTCTATATCGGGCGAATATTTGCCATTTATCAGTGCATGGCACTTGGCGCCCAGTACCAGATATTGCGATGCTCTGGGTCCTGCACCATATGACAGGTATTGGGTAGTAGCGGTAGTAGCTCCCGCCGATCCTGGACGTGTTTTCTGCACCAGCCCTACAGCATACTCCAGCACATTGTCTGGTACAGGTACACGGCGCACCAGTGCCTGAAACGCAATGATCTCTTCACTGCTCATGACCTTATTAAGGGTAGGTACATGCGCACTGGTAGTATTGCGTACTATCGTTACTTCATCAGCAAAGCTGGGGTAATCTAGTGTCACCTGAAACATAAACCTGTCTAGCTGGGCCTCGGGCAAGGGGTAAGTACCTTCTTGTTCTATGGGGTTTTGGGTGGCTAGTACAAAAAACGGAGAGGGTAGTTTGTGTAGCATACCACCAGCAGTTACATTGCGCTCCTGCATGGCTTCAAGCAGTGCCGACTGGGTTTTGGGAGGTGTACGGTTGATCTCATCTGCCAGTATTATATTGGCAAATATGGGGCCTTTTATAAACTGAAATGCCCGCTGCTCGTTCAGTATCTCGGCACCTACTATGTCGCTAGGCATTAGATCTGGTGTAAACTGTATCCGCTTAAACGACAGATCTAGTACGTCAGATATAGTTTTTACTAGTAGTGTTTTGGCCAGTCCGGGCACACCCACCAGCAGGCTGTGTCCATTGCACAGTATGGCTATGATGAGTTTTTCTACCACATCCTCCTGACCTATTATTACATTGCCTATGTTTTTGCGTATTGCCTTTACTTTTTCTTTTAGCGCATCTGCGGCTTCTATATCTGTAGCGTACATTGTCTTGTCAGTACTTTGTTTTAGGTTGTGTGATATTGGGTGGTTTTTGTACCTGCAACCCCTATTAAACGGGAAAGTTCCATTATTTTGTGTAAACAAACAAATACTAAATACCAATGGACCTAACAATACGCGATGCGCAGCAGCAGGTAGACGAGTGGATAAAGACAGTAGGGGTGCGCTACTTCAATGAACTGACCAACCTAGGGATACTGGTAGAGGAGGTGGGAGAGCTATCTAGAATAATGGTGCGCACCTACGGCGAACAGTCATTTAAAGAAAGTGATAAAAACAAAGATATGGC
>JBIKKS010000138.1:0-5916 GCA_044360235.1 Flavipsychrobacter sp.
TGGTATCTCTGAGGCACTTATCAATACCGCTCTAGGTATCGGTACCTCATTCTTCGCTATCATATTCTACAACTTGTTTACCACTATTATAGATGGTATCACTTACTCTATAGATGAAAGCGGTTTTACGCTTACACAGAGCTTCGCTTCTACACACAAGTAATAGTACTTCCCCCGGCAAATAACCTGTTTATAAAGCTAAACAGGTTATTTGCTATATTTTGCAATAAAATATGTGATGGGTGCGTATGGAATCAGAATGATATTGCATCTTATTAGTTTAACAGCAGAAGAATTATAACAATGCCAAAAGCAAAATTACCACGCAAAAGCACCCACATTGACATGACGGCTATGTGCGATGTGGCGTTCCTACTGCTCACCTTCTTCATGTTGGCTACCAAGTTTAAGCCAGAAGAACCAGTAGTAGTAAAAACACCATCATCAATATCTGAGTTTCCGTTGCCAGACGAAAACATTATGTTGCTTACTGTGGACTCTAAGGGTAGAATATTTTTCTCGATAGACAACAAAATAAAGAGAAAAGCACTTATCGAAAACGTAAACAGCGAACGTAGTCTGAATCTTACAGATGCCGAGATGAACAACTTTGCGATAGGCGCATCACTGGGTATACAGTTCAACCAACTGAAATCTTACCTGAACTTATCTGCAGACAAACAAGCAGAGATAGGCAAAACAGCACCCGGAGTACCTGTGGACACATCAGTATTATCTGTAAACAATGAACTGGCACAGTGGGTGAAAAGTGCACGTAATACCAACCCTCTACTGCGTATCTGTATCAAAGCCGATGGCGAAGCTGCATATCCGCACATCAAAAAAATCATCAATACGCTGGAAGGCTGGAAGATATTTAAGTTCAATCTGATAACGAATATGAAGGCTATTCCAGAAGGAACAGCGGCATATGAGCAGAAAAATAGTGTAGCTAAAGCTGAATAAGCTATATACACAGTACAAAATCATAAAAAGTTTTAATTAACCGGTGCCTGCATGCAGGACCAACAATAAAACACTAGTGTCATGGCAGAAATGGATACCTCCGGTGGGGGACATAAGAAAGGACCTGGGGTCAAAAAAGGAAAAAAATTAAGTACACGTGTAGATCTTACCCCAATGGTGGATCTTGGTTTTCTGTTGATTACATTCTTCATGTTTACTACTACCCTCTCCAAGCCAAAAACTATGGAGATAAACATGCCTTACAAGGATGAGAATTTGACAGATGCTGAAAAGAATAAATTGAAAGCTAGTGTTGCGCTTACTGTATTGCTCAGCAAAAACCACCGTGTTTATTACTACGAGGGAATAGGAGACAACCCAGATGTAGCACCAGACCTGAAGATAACTGGCTTTAAAGCAAAAGATGGTATCAGAGATGTGATCATCAAAAAGAAAAAAATGGTAGATGGTCTAAAACGCTCAGGAGCACTGGGACCTAAAGATGAAACTACCGTACTGATAAAACCTGATGTAAACAGTACCTACAGCGATCTGGTAAATATGCTGGATGAAATGAGCATCAACGATGTAAAGGTGTATGCCATCATTGACATATCTGACGTAGAAAAAGGTTTTATACAAGCTACCGAAGCTGCAAGCGCAGGACAGTAATCAAGTAAATAACGCTATTAAGACACAGGGATAAGTAAACGCACTTATAACTCAAAAAGTAAAAAATGGATATTAATAAAATTCTTTCCAGCGACTATCTTGACATCATCTATGATGGTCGTAATAAACAATATGGAGGCTACGAACTGCGTAAAAATTACCGCAAGCGTATAGGCAGGTCTATGTTGGTGCTTTTGTTTGTGGGCGTGGGCGTATTTGCTTATGCATTCATAAGTGGCAGGGCAAAAGAAGAAAAAAAGGATGTTTTCGTAGTAAAGCAGGTAACACTTGCCGAGCCGCCGCCTATGGACCCTAACAAACCACCACCACCACCGCCACCACCACCACCGCCACCAGTGAAACCTACGGTGAAGTTCACTCCGCCTGTGATCAAAAAAGATGAAGAGGTAAAAGAAGAGGAAGTACCACCTCCACAGAAAGAAATCACTGCATCGGGTCCTAAAGATCAAGAAGGTGATCCCAATGGTATAGACCCAGGTATAGTAGCACCTAGCACAGGTACTGGTGTGGTAGAAGCACCACCACCACCTACAGTGTTCAACTATGTGGAACAAATGCCAGCCGCGCCGTATGATGTGAACTCTTTCTTGCAAAAAACAATGAAATACCCAGATGCTGCTCGTGAGAACAACATAGAAGGTAGAGTAATAGTAAAGTTTGTAGTAAATGAAGATGGCAAAATCAGTGACATTCAGATAGCCAGAAGCCTAGAAAGAAGCTGTGACGAAGAAGCAAAACGCGTGGTAGCATCTATGCCACCATGGAAACCTGGTAAACAAAATGGTAAGGCAGTGAAAGTGTTGTTCAATCTGCCTATCGTGTTCAAGTTAGAGTAATAGTACTATACAATATATTTTTATAAAAGGGGCTGTCGGAAGACAGCCCCTTTTGTTGTATAACCTATGATGTAAATGTTGTGCTGAACTCGACTGAAAATACTATAAAGCCAGACTATACACATGGTCGTTCATAAAGTAGCCACTACCTATGTCTATATCCTCATCTCTGAGCTGCTGAAAACCATACTTGTTGTAAAATGCTATGGCTGAACTATTGTGTATATTGACATTGAGTATCAAAGCAGTAGCACCAGTGGCTGCAACATCTGTTTTTATATAGCGTACCAATTGTTTGCCTATCCCCTTGCCCTGTACTTGTGGCAATATGTATAACTTATGTAGCTTCCATGTATCAGGGCTTAGTGCCGAATAAGCAGCAAATGCTATAGGGTCATCATTGTAATACCCAATTATGAAATGATGTTCTTGCTCTTCGATTTGTACCGTTAACGCTTGGGTGCTGTAAAACCTATCTAACATATAGGCTACCTGCTGCTCGCCAATGATGGGCACATAGGTATGAGGCCATACCTCCATTACTAGTTTTTTTATCAGGGGTATGTCTGCAACCGTTGCTTTGCGAATGACGATAGAGTTATTACTGTGCACGTGAATGAAAAAAATAGGTGAAAATGATTAGTACTTCAAAGATAAATAAACTAAATTCGCTTTTCATACAATCGACTACTGAAATGAAGAAGGTTATTTACTCTGCTGTAATAGTGTCTCTTTGCATTTTGTCTACCACATCCTGCAAAAAATACTATCGATGTAACTGTTCTTACAACAACAAAGTGGTATTTACCAAGGATCTGGGTGGCCAATACGAAACCAAAGCTCAGGAAGAATGCAGCAGCTACGATACCACCATTGTGGGCGAGGTATGGAACTGCTCTATTTATTAATAATTCACTTCCCTTTTCCTAGAGTAACAGCGTAAAAGCTACGATATTCATAAGATGAGTCTGCTCAAATAATGCCAAGTTGCATGTATTTCACATGTTTCAAACATTGTTGTGTGGCGAAGTAGTAGCATTAATTATGACAAATTTATGAAACCCTGTATCTACATCTTATGTATATGCTATTACTTTTGGTAATCATAACGGCACACTACAAAAAAACACATAATGAAAAATATAGCAACCATACTGAGTATATTATCGCTGGTAGGCGTACTGGCACTGGGTGGACTGTACCTAACAGGCAAAGATAAAAATGCCACCCCTGTAGCTGCACCTGTGGCTACGGGAACAGGCAGCCATCTGGCGTATGTGGATATTGACTCACTAGAGTCGCAATATGTGCTGCTGAAAACTAAAAGAGAAGATTTCAAGCGCAGACAAGAGCAAATGGAGAACGAATTGCAACGGTCTTACGGACAGATGCAGAGCGACGCTAACGAGATACAGAAAAAAGCACAAGCCAATACACTGACGCAGTCGGAGTATGAGGGAGCGCAAAAACGACTGATGCAGATGCAGCAGACGCTAGAAAGCAGAAAACAGTCGCTCACCGAACAGCTAATGAAAGAGCAAGAGGCGTTTAACAGCGACCTGAAGAAAAGACTAGATCAGATATTGGCTGAGTACAATAAGACCCATAATTACGACTTTATACTTTCTTACTCGGGCTCGGGCTCAGCTATATTGTACACTAAAGGTGCCAACAACATCACCAAAGACATAGTAGACGGGCTGAATGAAGCTGCGAAAAAAGATGAGAATAAGAAATAAGTAGTATATTTCTGCAAACTACCTGTTTTGGATAGCACAAACAATACGGATACTACGGGCGAAAGCCGATTTAAACAATCTCTTACCCTGCTCGACGGCACACTGCTGGTGATAGGGTCTATGATAGGCAGTGGCATATTTATAGTAAGTGCCGGTATAGCCCAGGCAGTGGGTAGTGCCGGATGGCTCATAGTAGTGTGGCTATTGTCGGGCTTCATTACACTTACTGCAGCACTCAGTTATGGCGAGCTAAGTGGTATGTTTCCACACGCTGGGGGGCAATATGTGTACCTCCGCGAGGCATTTGGCAAGCTGTACGGCTTTTTGTACGGTTGGTCGTTTTTTGCGGTGATACAAACGGGCACTATAGCCGCCGTTGGCGTAGCATTTGGCAAGTTTGCCGGGTATTTACTCCCATCCTTAGGAGATGAAAATATACTTTTGGGCACATTTACAGGATTTCACATTACAGCCGCTCAGATTACGGGTATAGCCACCGTAATTTTACTAACCTACATTAATACACAAGGGGTAAAAAGTGGCAAGTGGATACAGTTCTTCTTTACGTTTACCAAGATAGCCGCTATGGCGGGGCTCATCATATTTGGGTTTGTATTTTTTGCTGGTCATGACACATGGAGCAGCAACTGGCAAGATGCATGGTCGGCAAAGGAAATAAGCAAAAACATGTTGGCAATAACGCACACCAGCGTTAATGGACCTGCACTAGTGATAGCCATATGCACCGCTATGGTAGGGGCATTGTTCTCTAGCGATGCATGGAACAGTGTGACGTTTATAGCCGGTGAAATGAAAAAACCCGAGCGCAACATTGGATTAAGCCTGTTTATTGGCACACTGGTAGTCACATTTATTTATGTGTGCATGAACCTGATGTACCTCAATGTAATGACCATACCCGAAATAGCCCATGCCCCTGCCGAGAGAGTGGCAACTGTGGCCGCGCTGAAGATTTTTGGGAGTGATGGCGCCAAGATAATAGCATTGCTGATAATGGTTTCTACCTTCGGGTGCAACAATGGGCTGATACTATCTGGAGCGAGGGTATATTTTACTATGGCTAAAGATGGCTTGTTTCTGCCCGCAGCCAGCAAGCTGAACAGCAAGGGTGTCCCAGCACAGGCATTGTGGATGCAGTGCTTGTGGGCATCGCTACTATGCCTCAGTGGTCAGTATGGCAATCTGCTAGATTTCATCATTTTTACAGTGCTACTTTTCTACATACTTACCATAGGTGGCATCTTCAAGCTGAGGCGCACTATGCCTCATCATCCCCGCCCTTACAAGGCATTTGGGTATCCGGTGATACCGGCATTATACATTGCACTGGCATCGTTTATATGTATAGTGCTGCTGAAGTACAAACCTGACTATACATGGCCGGGACTGATAATAGTGATAATGGGATTGCCGATATACTATGTATTGCAAAAGAAAGCAGCCTTTAACAACAAAGAAGACAATAAACCCCGATTATAATACGAACCACATTGTAACATGAACAAAGAAGAATTGCAACAAGTATTTGACAGTATGAATGGCCTGCACGTAGTGGTGGTTGGCGATGTAATGCTGGATAACTACTGGTGGGGGAATGTAGAGCGAATATCACCCGAGGCACCAGTGCCTATAGTGGCTATAACACACCGCGAAAGCAGGCT
>JBIKKS010000139.1:0-5904 GCA_044360235.1 Flavipsychrobacter sp.
ATTCCAGTGTCATAGTACATCAGGAAACTTTTAGCCCTTGCTAATTCTTTTCCTTTTTACACAATTACTCATTACTTTTGCGAGAATAAGATTAGATATGAAACGTAGCAATATCAATATAATAATAGCAGTCTTCTTGGTACTGATAGCAGTATCTGCAAGAATAGTAAATGCAGGTCTTTCTTTACCCAACTTTGTACCAATCGCAGCCATTGGTCTATTTAGCGGGGTAATGCTCAAAGACAATCGTGCACTTGCTTTCCTTATACCAATTTTAGGTCAGTTTATTGCCGATGTTTATTTCCAGTTTTTTACTAATATCCCGGGATTTTATGGTGTTACCGGTCAGTTGTTTACTTATGTAGCCATATTGTCTACTACCGCTGTAGGCACTTTAGTTGATCAGCCCAAACCGCTTCGTGTATTGGGTTATACAATAGGTGCTTCTTTCATTTTCTTTTTAGTATCTAATTTCGGATTTTTTGTAGATGGCTGGAATGGATACAGCATAGCTGGTCTTAGCAAAACTTACATTGACGCTATACCTTTCTACAAAAATTCCTTTATGTCTGATATGCTAGGTAGCGCATTGCTATTTGGTGGCTACTTTATCACACAGCAAATATTGCTGAACAAAGCAGAGAAGGTAAAAGCATAGTTCTCAATAACTTATTATAAATGATAAAGCCCCTCACTCAGGGGCTTTATCATTTATAATTTACTACACATTACTGCATTTGCCGTTTCAGATGCTCCAATACAAACCTTATTTCGCCATAGGTATAATCATCACCTAGTATGTCTCTTATGGGTTTAGTAGCTGTGTATTGTCCAGTCATTTTTGCTGCCGCTACTATTGCCTTTAGTTTGTTTTCTGGCACCAACTTAGCTACATTTAGCTCTCCGACAGCTACAAATGCCGCTAAATGAGACTCTATGGTAGATGCTGCCAATCCTCTTTCTTCTGCAATGTCAGCAATGTTCATGCCCTCTTTCAGCATATTCAGCGATACCTCCATAGTGCTACCGGCGGCTGGCTTAGCTGACTTTTCTTTTTTTACAACCTTATTTTTCTTTAGGTGCATCCTCGACTCTATATTGAAGGATTTGAGATGCCCACCTACAGCGGCCAGAAACCTAGCACCATATCTACTCGTTTTGTAGTCACCAAAACCCGATATTTGTTTCAGCTCGTCACTAGTCACTGGCATATACGTTGCTAGTTCTATTAAAGCACTATCTGCCACTATAGCATAAGCAGGCACATTGTCTTTGTCTGCCATGTCTTTTCTTATGTCTTTCAGCTTTTCATACAACCTTATATCATATTCAGCATCATACTGTACTTGCTGAATTTTCACTGGTTTTTTTATTACCAGCCTTAGTTGTGCTTCGCCTCTTATTATTTTCCAGCCCTTTTCATTTACAGTTAGGCGAGCATGTTCGTCCTCCGATTTCGATACATATCCATTGTTCACCAACTGCTGCAGTATCCATAGCCATTCTTCTTTTTTCAGGTCTTTGCCTATGCCATACGTTTTTAGTTCTTTGTGTTGTGGATTAATCTTTTCAGCTGCTGATCCTCTCAGTACATCTACCACATAATGGGCACCGTATCGCTCACCTGTACGCAGTATAGCCGACAGTAATTTTTGAGCATCTACAGTAGCATCTTTTTCCTCCAGTGAGCTGAGGCAATAATCGCAATTACCACAATAGGAAGGAAAGTTTTCGCCAAAATAATTCATCAAAAACTGTCTCCTACATCCCTCATTTTCGCAGTATTCCTGCATTAGTTTCAGTTTGCGTAGCGATATAGCCGACTGTTGTGGATTGTCTTCTATCTGTGCAAACTTTCGGAGCTTCATGATGTCTCCTTGCGAATAATACAATATCGCATCACTAGGCAGTCCGTCTCTGCCTGCACGCCCAGTTTCCTGATAGTAACCCTCTATGTTTTTACTTACGTCGTGGTGTATCACATACCTTACATTCGACTTATCTATACCCATACCAAAGGCTATAGTAGCCACAATCACCCTGTAAGCATCTTTCTGAAAAGCCTCCTGCACCCTACTCCGCTCATTGGCGTCCATACCAGCATGGTAGTACGCTGCATTTATACCCTGTTCGTGCAATTTTCCGGCTATTTCCTCGGTCGAAGCCCTCGATAGTGCATAAATAATACCATTGTCGTTTCTGTGTTGTTTTATGTAGTCTATAATGCTACTTACTGTATTTTTTTTAGGTTGTATGTGGTATTTGATATTAGGCCTATTGAAGCTAGACAGATACAACTTGTAATTCTGCAAATCTAATCTGGTAGCAATATCTTTTTGGGTCAGAGCATCGGCACTAGCCGTTAAAGCTATTACCGGCACCGCGGGAAACTCTTGCTTTAACACTGACAACTTCAGATACTCTGGCCTGAAATCATGCCCCCAGGAAGATATACAATGGGCCTCATCTATTGCAAACAAGGAAGGATTTAATCGCCTCAAAAAATCGAAAAACAAACTGCTATTGGCAGGTATACGCTCTGGGGCAATGTAGAGCAGTTTTAACTCACCCGATTGTGCGCTTTTCACAACTTGCTGCTGCTCCTCTGCCGACTGTGATGAGTTTAAAAAAGCTGCCCTTATACCATTGGCGGTCAAAGCATCTACCTGATCTTTCATAAGGGCTATAAGAGGCGACACCACTACTGCAATTCCTGGCATCAGCACTGCAGGCAGCTGATAACAGATGGACTTGCCACCACCAGTAGGCATTATTGCCAGTGTATCTTCTCCTTTTAGTACACTTTGTATTATGGCTAATTGTGAATGTCTGAACTCGTCGTACCCAAAAAAATGGTTTAATGCTTTATGTATAAGCTCAGTAGTATAGGTGTTCATTAGTGGTCTATTATTGTGCTACAAGATAGGTAAGTTATCATTTTGTCGGTATGAATTCAGGGCAAAAAGTTATGTTATAAATATGCCATTTTTACTGACTACATTGTATTCCTTTGCAGTCATTGACAGCAATTTATGGTATGTTGTTAAATCATTTGACGTTCTACCAATTTGATACAGTAAGTCATAGAAAGATTGTGACTATTGATACCGAAAAATTATTAGGTTTGCTGTAATTATGAATAAGACAAACTTACTCAAAGAAAACATAGCGCTGGCAATGAAAGGCGGCGGTGACAAGCGCATAGAAGCACAGCACAAAAAAGGCAAACTATCGGCCAGAGAACGACTACAACTCCTCCTAGATGAAGGCTCGTTCGAAGAAATAGGCATGTTGGTTACCCATCGTTGCAAGGACTTTGGAATGGAAAATGAAGTGTATCCTGGGGATGGTGTAGTAACTGGCTATGGCACTATCAATGGAAGACTTGCTTATGTATATTCTCAGGATTTTACAGTTTTTGGTGGCAGCCTATCTGAGACACATGCCGAAAAAATAGTAAAAATAATGGAGCTTGCTCTACAAAATGGTGCTCCTGTTATAGGGCTCAACGATAGTGGTGGTGCTCGTATACAAGAAGGTGTAGTATCTCTGGGTGGATATGCCGATATTTTTCATCGCAATGTACAAGCTTCAGGTGTAGTGCCGCAGATATCCGCCATACTGGGCCCATGTGCAGGTGGGGCTGTGTATTCTCCTGCCATTACAGATTTTATATTGATGGCTCAGAATACCTCTTACATGTTTGTAACAGGGCCCAATGTAGTAAAAACCGTAACTCACGAAACCGTTACGAGCGAAGAATTGGGCGGTGCACTTACTCACGCTTCCAAATCGGGGGTTACCCACTTTGCATGCCACAATGAAGTAGAATGCATCAACAACATAAAACAGTTACTGAGCTACATGCCTCAAAACTGTGAAGAAGACGCACCAGTATATGCATACGAAACTGCTGAAGAATCAAGGTCAGCATTAGATAACATAATACCCGAAAACCCTAATCAACCCTATGACATTAAAGTGGTAATAACTGAACTAGTAGACTCAGATAGTTTTCTGGAGGTGCACAAAGACTTTGCAGAAAATATAGTTGTTGGTTTTGCCCGCATAGGTGGCCGCAGCATAGGCGTAGTAGCTAATCAGCCAGCTTTTCTGGCGGGTGTGCTAGACATTAACTCTAGCAGAAAAGGTGCCCGTTTTGTACGTTTCTGCGATGCTTTTAATATCCCATTGTTAGTATTGGTAGATGTACCAGGTTTCTTGCCCGGTACAGACCAAGAGTGGAACGGTATCATCATAAATGGTGCTAAGCTATTGTACGCACTGAGCGAAGCTACTGTCCCCAAAATAACAGTAATAACCCGTAAGGCATATGGCGGTGCATATGATGTAATGAACTCTAAGCACATAGGTGCCGACCTCAACTACGCATGGCCTACAGCCGAAATAGCTGTAATGGGTGCTAAAGGGGCTGCCGAAATAATCTTCAAAAAAGAAATTTCAGAAGCTAACGACCCTGAAGCTAAACTAAAAGAAAAAGAAGCAGAATACACCGATAAATTTGCTAATCCTTACAGAGCAGCTGCCAGAGGCTATATAGATGAAGTAATACAGCCCTCTATTACCAGAAGTAAACTGCTCAAAGGCTTCAAGATGCTGGAAAACAAAGTCGCCAAAATGCCCAAACGCAAACATGGCAATATACCTTTGTAATATCAGACGGTGAATGCTAATGATATAATAACGGCATAAATAAACAGCAGTATCAGAAAGGTCTTTTTCATGAGAATGGTTGTTTTATAGTGATGTCATTATACGACAGTACAATATTTGTGCCATAATTTTTAATCGAAAAATAATTCACGACACTACTATCATAAATTCACCAGTAACTATTGAAATACATCGGTGTGCGACACCTGATTAAACTAAGCGACTTTCTGGTTAACACCAGTATTTTCACTGCATTTTGTGCGCTTGGTTTGTGTGTAGCCACCGAAAAATTGATAGGGGTACCTTTTGCAACTTTGCGTTCATCATTGCATTTAGCTGTTATTGGGGGGACTTTGGTAGTTTATAATTTACCAAGACTATTTCCTATTTCAAAACCCGGCAGCTTAAATGCCGGGTCATACAGATTTTGGCAATACATTTTTCTTGTTTTAGGTGTATTATTAACTGGTTACAGCCTTATAGGCCTATCAGAACCATCTGTAATAGCAGGAAGCTGCGCAGGTATTTTGGCACTAGGCTATACCATGCCCACATTGAGATGGCAAAATAAAAAAAGGCTGCGGGACTATGGTATATTGAAAATACTAGTGCTTACTGGTGTATGGACAATAGTTACTGCAATTATACCCATTCTTGAGCATGGTGATACTGTAGCTAAATATCCTTTCGAAATTCTAATGCGTTTTGCCTTTGTATTTGTACTATGCATTTTGTTCGACATCAGAGATATTCAAAAAGATCTAAACAGTAAACTCATCACATTACCTACCCGATTAGGCATTCAAAAATCATATTTACTCATTAACCTTTCGCTGATTGTATTCCTTTTTCTGAGTATAGTACAGCATTATAGGTTTGCAGTACCTGGGAGGCTTATTGCTGCAATCATTACAACTGTTATAACCTTTTGGGTAGCCAAACATCTGCGCAATGAGGGCAATAAAAGGCTATTTGTTATAATGACAGATGGCATGATGATACTATATGCAATACTGGTAGTACTGTACTAAACATGGGCACTATACAACCTGAAATCGTTAGATTTTTCGCCTTCTAATCTCTTGGTTCAACAATGTCAATTCACGACCTGTCTGGCCTGCTACCGAAGTATTTTCTTGTGCACGCCTCATAAGATATGGTATCACGTCTTTAACAGGCCCATAAGGCAGGTATTTGGCTACATGATAGCCACTATTGGCAAGGTTGAAG
>JBIKKS010000140.1:0-5883 GCA_044360235.1 Flavipsychrobacter sp.
ATATAATTTAGAATGTGCAACTAATTTTACATACATAACTAGTTCTCTCTTTAGTATACAATGTCTGTTGTAATAGCTTAGACTTACTCTAAGCCATAAAATACTACGACTGTTTTTGAGTAAAAGATATAAATTTGTTCTTGATTGCAAATTGGGGATTGGAAATAACGTAGATGAATTTAATCAATACCAAATTTCACAATAATCGGATTGTTTTACAGAATAATCATTACAAAAAATCACTAAATAAGCTGCAACATCAATACCATGAGTAATACTATCGTTTTCAATAAACCATACCTCACAGGCAAAGAAGGTCATTATATATATCAGGCAGTATTGTCTGGCAAAATATCTGGTGATGGTATATTCACTAAAAGATGTCATGATTTATTTGAAAGTAAATATGGCTTCAAAAAATGTCTGCTTACCACTTCTTGCACCGATGCACTAGAAATGGCGGCATTGCTCATTAACATAAAAGAAGGCGATGAGGTAATTATGCCATCTTACACTTTTGTATCTACTGCCAATGCCTTTGTGCTACGTGGTGCTCACATAGTATTTTGCGATAGCAGAAAAGATCATCCAGGCATGGATGAGGATTTGATAGAATCGCTTATTACTGAAAAAACCAAGGCTATAGTGCCAGTGCACTATGCCGGAGTGGCTTGCGACATGGATAAAATCATGGCAATAGCCAGCAAGTATAATTTGTTTGTAATAGAAGATGCCGCTCAAGCTGTGGATAGCTACTACACTAGTAATGATGGCACTACACGTCCATTGGGTTCCATAGGTCACTTGGCGGCTTTTTCGTTTCACGAAACGAAAAATATCATGTCTGGTGAGGGCGGAATGATTGTAATAAACGATGAGCAGTTTCTGGAACGCGCAGAAATAATAAGGGAAAAAGGCACCAATAGAAGTAGATTTTTCAGAGGTGAGGTAGACAAATATGGCTGGGTAGATATGGGTAGCTCCTTTTTGCCATCAGATATTATAGCAGCATTTTTGTTTGCTCAATTGGAAAACCTTGCCGATATACAACGCAAAAGGAAGGAGATTTGGGATAAATACCATGCTGGATTATTGGAACTTGCAAATAATGGATATTTCAGGCTGCCCGTAGTGCCAAACTATGCCTCCAACAACTCTCACATGTTTTATCTAGTATTTGATAGCATTGAAGAACGTAACAGAGTAATAGCTACATTGAAAGAACAAAATATTTATACCGTTTTTCACTACCTGAGCCTGCACAAAAGCCCTTACTACACTGCCAAACATACAGGAGGCGAACTACCCGAAACCGACAAATACTCTGACTGTTTACTACGTCTACCCATGTTTTACGAATTGGAACCCGAAAATGTCATAAATGCTATTAAAGGATTGTTTTAGTAGTTGCTTCATCAGTTGCCTGCGTATACAACACAAACCTAAAATTAATATATCTAACTTTTTTTAATATAAAATAAAACAAGGAATCAGGATATAATTCCAAACAAAACACACAGAAAACCGCAAAAACAGGAGAATACAACCGATATGATAAGTACTTTACTAAATAAATTTAAAGAAAATAATTATATACTATTTGCTGTTATTACTACAATAATTACGGTAATAGTTAAAGCCTATTTGCACCAACCACTCAACTCAACTTTCCAATTTGGAGATGAGCCATCTTACCTTATGGAGTCTGATTACTTAGCAAAGTACGGTTTGTACAATAGCTTATCACAAGGCACTTCAGTAGTTCTATCTTTGATGATTGTTTTATGCTCCAAGATATTTTCCACCAGCTTGCTGATAGCTGGAAGAATATATTCAGTAATAGCATTTTCGGTGAGTGCAATAGTGTTGTTCAGAATACTAAAAAAATACACTACTCTATCTTTATCTATTATAGCCTTTACACTTATATACTTTGCTACAATGTGCAAGGGATGGTTGTGGAGAGAACTTGCCGATCTTGCCGCAATGCCATTTGTATTGGGTTCTTTATACTTTTTGTTACAAAACAAAGGATTTAAAAGTGCAGCCCTTAGTGGTTTATTCTTGTTTTTAGGGTTTGCAATAAAACCCACCTGCTTACTCATGATACCCGCTTTTGTAGCGGGCACAGCAATACTGACCTACAAAACTTACGGCTTTAAACAATCTGCAATTAGTACACTGATTTGGATTGGTGTGTTTATTCCACTTTTCGGGCTATACCACATTCCCGGTTATCAAGTGTACAACAAACTTATGCTGGAGTCCAAAAACCACACATATGATGGAGAAAAAAGAGTGGAAAACAAATCATCTTGGGTTGAAAGAAATGTATACATGGCCCGATACAATACAGATGAAAACACTAACTACTGGAATGTAACCTGGGAAACCGTAGACTCTTTCAAAAAAGCCAATCCTCAAATTAATTTGAATCTAGGAACTTCAGAATACATGATGCAAAACCCTGTTCATCACCTAAAACAAGTAGGGCTTAAAATAGTATCATTTTTACCTTACGAAATTCAATCGGGTTTTTTCTTCAGTTTATGGACAAAAATAAACTCGTTATTAAAAAACGATGCTATTCTAAAATTCATCACACTACTGTTGATAGCTAGTATTTACTTTAGGGAGCGTGAATTAATAAAGAATAACTCTACACTGTTCATAGTAGCGTCATTATATTTCATTTCTCTTAGTTTGTATGTATTTATAGATCTGCAAAACAACTGGGTGGTGTGGTGTATGCCCATATTCGCATTGCCGGTAGTTTCATTCCTTACCAGGTACATAAACATCGCTGTGCTTATATTATTGCAACTAGGCTTTATCGTTTTACTATAACCACTCAGTAATCTTACTGCTTCCCAACTCTTACTGTGCCAACCAATATTTGCGTAACAACCATTCTGCTACCGCTAATAGTAAAATAACAAAGAAGTACCACTTCCTGTTTACAAGCGGAACAGTTTCTGTGTGGGTCTCTATCAGTGGGGTTATACGTTTATTAGCTATAATGCTATCATACAATGCAGCAGCGCCTGCCACTGTCGAAAACGCACCATTATGCGCATGAGCCAGATTGTACAGTAAGGGGTAATCTGCTCCAGTCTCCATAAGCTCCAGCGGAATACCCTCTACCGCAAACGAACCCGAAGCTGAAAGTTCCTTGCCATTGTAGGTAGTACGAGCTATATAAGTGTACCTTCCACCTGCTCGTATACCTATATTAAGATTATACCCAGTGCCGAACCGCTCAAACGAATAATCTTGTCGCTTTCCTGCACTATCAGCTATGGTTATTTTTACATCAGCAGTGTTTACCGGTTCGTTATTGGCATTATTCAGTTGAGCATTAAAGGCTATCGGCTCCTGATCGCTCCATATATTTTTGGGCATCGCTACTTTAAACGGACGCTCAGCATTGTTGGCACACAAAAATGCCACAGTTTGCCTAATGCATTCATCTACTACATTGTGCTCATTGTAGTTTTTGTACTCATACAGCCGCCAGCGCCATATCCCCTCCCCTACCAGTATAGCAGTAGGTACAGCACCCTGCTGCATTAGCCATGCAGGCATAATACCCGCTGGTGTGCGTTGTGTAAACAAAATATTACTGCCAGGCGATGCTACTACTGCACTGGTATGTGCTAGCATTGGTGGCATTTTGTCCGCTACAGTCTGTATGCGCTGTGGCACTGTAAAAGCACTGAATGGCGCATGGTAAGTCAGTAATATATCGTGCTCACCAGTAGGTGAAATACCCGTATGAGTCAGCTGTTTCATTGCATTAAGTGCCTGAATATCTGTTTGGGCAGTTACTACAAACCATACCGGCTTATGTGCAGCAGTAATCACCTCTGAAAATCGGTGCCGCAATGAGGGCAACCCATGTGCTATAATTGCATCGTAAGTCGCCAGTGACACTGGCATTTCATCTGCATTGCACACCTTTACCTCATAACTTGCCAGCGACGACAATGCAGCTTTCAGTGCATTTACATCCGGGTGAGGAGCAGCAGCCACTATAAGTATACTCTTCTTTTCATCTACAACCTCTACAAACAAGTCCCTACGGTTGTTGGTAATATTCTGTTCTTCTTTAGCATCAGGTAGCGATATGGTGTAGTGATGCAACCCCGCCTTAGTAGCCTTTACAGTAAATGACACTGCTCGGTCAAACCTGTCTGTGTTAATAATCAATGGCACAGATGCCAATACTTCTTCCCCCTCCTTTAGTATAGCACCATTATTGTATCCGCTGCACAACTCACCTACTATATCTGCTCTTATCTCAAAGGTAGTATTGAGAGCAGCAGTTTTGTTGGCATAGGTACGGGCTATACGCAAGTCGCGGGTACGGGTACTATCGCCCATTGCTATAGTATATATTGCGCCTTGGTACGACGATTGACGATAAGCAGGACTTATACCCTGATTGAACCTGCCATCTGTAGCCAGCACTATAGCACCCAGATTTTGCATTCCATATAGCTCCTCGGCCTGAGTAAGCGCGGCAGATATATCTGTAATCTGTCGGTCGTATGTATAAGCCGTGTCAGGCTGTACTGCATCACCAAATCCCCACTGCACTACCCTGTACTTATCAGATAATTTGCGTGCCAACGATTCCATATTACTACGATAAGTAGCAGAATCTTGGCCCAGTGCTATGCCAGCAGAACGAGAGTTGTCTTGCAATAATAGCACCACTGGTTGTTCTGTAATATGTTTATTGATAACGATGTCGGGTACCAGTACCAGCAACAAAGCAGTAAGCACCACCATCCCTCTGAGCAATGAGGTAAGCCAAGGAAGAGGCACTGCACGTCGCTTGTCGGCACGATAAACCCAAAAAGCTGCGCCAAAAGCTATAACAATGGCAAGCAGCCAGTATAAGAATTGCATAGATGCAGCAAGCTAACTAAAAAAATAAAAACAAAACGGTAAAAAGTAACAATTTCCACCGCAGATTATCGAATAGCACAAGCTACGGCATAGCTGCCTGAGCTGAATTGCAATATTTCAGCTAATTTCACGTTTTAAGCGTTTGTGACTATGCGAATTTTAGTGATTCTACTTTTTATACTAAGTACTTCCCAAAGCCTAAGAGCTCAGGAAGATCTATTTGGCCCATCTGAGCACAAAGAAGCTAGGCATGGATTTATACTCAATGGCAATGTAGGTTACGATTTTCCTGGGGGAGATATGGCGCAGCGCTTTAGCTCATCATGGCGATTAGGCCCTGCACTACTTTATAAAACAAAATCTAATTGGCTTTTGGGTGCCAAATTTGACTTTATTGTAGGCAAAAATGTCAATGAAGATTCGCTGATGATCAACATCAGAGATAAATACCAGACCTATAGCAAAAATCTGTTTCAGTTCATTAACAATGATGGGCAACGTATAGGTGTACCTGTCTATGAGCGTGGCTATGCAGTGGGGCTATCTGCTGGTAAAATATTCAACACCGCTAAAACCCACCCTGACAATGGCATTGTTGTGCTTACCTCTGTAGGCTTCATGCAGCACCGCATCAACATTTATGACAAAGACAAATCCGTATTTTCATTAAGAGGCGATTACCTGAAAGGATATGACAGACTGGCAAATGGCATATTTGTAGAGCAATATTTAGGGTACATGTATTTTTCTAAAAGCAGACTTATCAACTTCACTTTGGGTGCAGATGTACTGGTGGGCTTTACACAAGGCAGAAGAGACTATCTGTATGATGTAATGCGCCCTGACAATGCCAAACGGCTGGATGTATTGATTGGGGTGAGAACAGGGTGGTTTATACCCATGTTCAAACGCAACTCTGAAGACATGATGTTTGAATAAAAACTTCCTTTTTATTTTCTGCTAGCTATT
>JBIKKS010000141.1:0-5873 GCA_044360235.1 Flavipsychrobacter sp.
GCTCCTGTCCCATTATTTCCTAATCTGAATGAGTGATTGCCACCACCAGGTGCTAATACCGGAAACCCCCCAACCGGGTCAGTGGCACCACCAGCACAGCCCACTAGTCCGGTAGCAGAAGTCAAAGTATGTCTACAAGCTATTGCAGCTGTAGGTGTGGGTAAAGAAGGTACACCTGCCGGACAACAAGTACCAGTAAAAAAGTTCCAATTAGACAAGTCTCCTAACTCAAAATCTACATTGGGTGGGCAGGATAACTGTGCTTTACCAGAAATACTGAAACTCCCCAAAAGAATAAAGAGAAAGAGTAGTTTTTTTATGTTCATAATTGTGAATTTTCAAATCGTTGTCAAATATATTACCAAAACCAGTAATTATCACTCGATAATACAAAGTTGTTTAACAAATAATATTTACCAAAGCAATTTATGAAGTTATTTTTGAATTTCATACACTCTTACGGTATATAAAAATAAAAATACGATTCGGGTTAATAAAAACACCATATTATTAGCTAATAGTTAATAAACATCACTGGCAAACACAAATATTATTTCAATGAAGTACTTGTCAAAATTATTTACACATTTTAACCCAGTTTTTAAGCTTTTGTTATTTTACACTTCTTCACAACTCTAGGTTTAAGCAATAATTATAATGATAGTTTAGTTCTGAGTCTTTATATGTTTTATCAGTACAAGTTTAGCGAGTTTTCCATCAAACAATATAGTGCCATTCATTTCTGCTGCTGTTACTATAGTCCCATCTTTCTTTATATGGTTCCATATGCTTTCTATAGCAGATTCTTTATAGGGGGTAGATATTGATTTTTCATACTTTTTTTGCTCATTTTCAGGTCTTATATCTTTGATATACATCGATGTGAATTCTTCATAACTGTAACCATAATACTGCACAGCAAAATTATTTACATCCAGAAATCTGTATGTTTCGCTATCTATCACCCAAGAAGCCCATGGGCTATTTTCGAAGAGATACTGATTTTTTTTCTCAGACTCTTTTAGCTTATTTTTTGCCATCACAGCATCTGTGATATCTCTTATGTAGCCATTTACTTTTATAGGTTCGTTTTTGTTGTTACGCTTTATACTTACTTCTGCGTATATATTTTTTAGGGTTTTGTCTGTCGTAATTATTCTACATTCAAACTGTAAATGATCCTGATACAGCAGTGCGTGCTCATTTATTTTGCGCACATGTTGTTCGTCTTCTGGGTGCACACGAGCCACAAAGTTTTTAAACTCAGGTGCTACAGCTCCGGTTTCATATCCTAGCATTCTGTACATTTCATCCGACCATGTCATTTTTTGTTCTGTGTAGTTTGCTTGCCAACTTCCAAACGAAGCCAATCTCTCCGCTTCCTTCATCAATGATTCTTTGGCAATAAGCTCGTCTATGTATTTATTCCTTTCTAGTTGCGAGTAGTATCTTTCCATTACGCTAGTTACAGCTATGGGCAACCTTTGTAGCCTGTCCTTCAGTATATAGTCCCATGCACCGTCCTTCATTGCACCTACAGCAAAGTCTTCTGATACTGTGCCGGTTACCAGTATAAAGGGAATATCTATTTTATTGTCTTTCATATACTGCAGTGCATCCATTGCAGTAAACTGAGGTAGTGAGTGGTCTGCAATTATTAGGTCATACCGCCTGCTGTTTACATGTTCTATAAAGTTCTGTTTGGTTTCTATTACAGTTATTTCAAAATCCAATTTTGCACGTTCCAGTATTTTTTTTGCCAGATATGCATCCATAGACTCATCTTCCAGATGTAGGATATTTATTTTCTTACGTAACATTTATTAAGTGATTTAGAGTAGGTTATTATTGTTAGCTCGACACTGTTGTAGTATTCAGTCAGATTTATTTTTCTAATAGTGTTGATTTTTAAACGCATAAGGTATGAGAGATTAACTCTAAATCAAACACTCATTACTTTTATTATTCAGCTCATATTTTTGTTGCTGTGTGATATTATTTGTTTGTAGGTGGCCATTGATTTAGTAACAACCAGTAGATTTTTAATTCTGCTATAGCTTGCGAAAACGATTCAAAATTTACGGGCTTCACTATATAACTGTTAACGCCTAGTCTGTAGCTCTCTATCATGTCTTTTTCTTCCTTCGATGACGTCAGCACCACAACAGGTGTCATACATGTTTTGTCATTACTTTTTACTTGCCTTAGTATCTCCAGCCCATTTACTCTAGGTAGGTTCAGGTCTAGCAGTATCAGTCTGTTTATCTTAAAGTTATGACCTTCTGCATATTTTCCAGTTCCCATTATATAGTCCAGTGCATCAGCACCATCATCTATATGCACTATGTTGTTTGCTATATTGTTCTTTTTCAAGCTTCTTATAGCCAGCTCTGCCTCATGTGGATTGTCTTCAATTAACAGTATTTCAATATTGTTGTTGTTCATGTACTATAGTTTTAGGTATGCTGAAATAGAAAGTTGCTCCTGTATTTTCCACCCCCTCAGCCCACACCTTTCCCCCATGTTTTGCCACTATCCGCTGCACTAGTGCCAGACCCACACCAGTTCCGTCAAAGTCCGTTTTATTGTGTAATCTCTGAAATACGCCAAATAGTTTGTGGCTATATTTCATGTCAAATCCTACTCCATTGTCTTTTACAGAATATATTACATCATGTTCATTCTCAGTAGATTTTATAGTTATCATAGGGTTTTCTACTTTCGATGAATATTTTATGGCATTCGATATCAGGTTACTCCACACATGCCTCATTAGCACACTGTCGCAGTTTACAGCTATCAGTTCAGCAGTGTCAAATGTTACTGATCTTGTTTGCAACGATATCTGTTCCTTTATTGTACTCATTACTATAGCATTCATATCGGCATGTTGTACTGTCAGCTCTTTTCTACCCATTCTAGCTAGGTTCAGTAGTGCATCTATCAGTTTACCCATATGCCGGGTATTGTACATTATAATGTCTAGTAGGCGCAGTCCTTCACCATTCAATTCGGTTTTATAATCGGTATACAGCATATCAGCATAACCGTTTATAATACGTAGTGGTGCTCTCAGGTCATGTGACACAGAGTAAGAAAAACCTTCCAGTTCTTTATTAGCTGCTTCCAGTTGCAGTGTGCGTTCTGCTATTTTCCTTTCCAGGCTTTCATTCAATTGCCACACTTCATGCTCTGCATTTTTTATTTTTGATACATCTCTAAAGTTGAATACCAGTGCATGTACAGCTGTATTCTCCAGCAGATTACATACTGTGCCTTCAATATGCAAATAGCCTCTTTCTTTGTGTAGTAGCCTTATCTCAGCACTTATTTGTTTTCTTGGTGTTTTTTTTGCTGTTGCTACTATTTCATTTATTTTACCAGTATCGTCAGGGTGAATCAACGTTGACCAGTGCATTTCTTTACTTTCGGCTTCTGTGCGGCCACTTAGCTCATACGCCGACTTGTTTGAGTAAATACCCTGCAGATCATTGTCCATCAGTGATATTGCATCTGCGCTGTTCTCAATTATTGATTTAAACTTAAACTCTTTCAGTCTTATTTCTTTAGTCTTTTCTTCTATTATATTTTCAAGTTCCTCATTCAATTTTTGCAATGCTTTTTCTGCTGCTTTTCTTTTTTGTATTTCATCTTCTAGCTCTGGTATTGTTTTTGTCGCAAATGCAGATGGTAGATATTTTATCAATACAATCACTGTTACCCAACTTATTATAGCTGTTACAAATTTTAATAACGAATTGAATCTGTACACAGGTATCCAAAACATCATAGCATCTATAAAATGGGTAGTGCCGCATGCAAGTATAAAAGCAGCAAACAAGTAATAAAGTTTGGTATAGAGTGTGCTGTTTTTCCTTATTACAAATCTTAGTATAATGAAAGGTATCGCAAAGTATGCAGCCCATATCATTATGTCACTGATTATATACAGCCATCCTTCAAATTCACTCCAGTTACCGCAATGCCATCTCGCCGGCCAGTCTGAGGTGGAAAACAATTTTCTGAAATAATCAAATACCTGATTCATGTATAGCCTTGTATTATACACTCGGTAATCTCAAAATTGCTAAACGTATTATTGACATTTTCGCAAATCTGTAACAATACAGTGTTTTATTTTCAATAAAAGAGTAATGTAATGATACAAAAGTATTTGTAACGATTATGCTGTGTAGTTGTATAATATATTTCGTAAACCATAGTATACTACTCACTATGTTGTTATGATAAAGATTGAAAAGTAACTGTACTAGTAAGAAACTATATTAATACAGAAATTGTTGATTAATGAAGGCTCCAACCCAACAGTAACCAGCCTAGCACTATAAGAGGAGATGGGATTTTAGAATAATAAAGCAGACAAAAGGTAATAACTACAACAACCAGATTTGTCCACTCAAATGATAGTATTTCGTCAAATGCAATAGACCTAAACAAGAATATACCTGACGCCCATATTATACCTACTATTGCTGCATTTATACCCTCTAATGCTCTGAAAATTATAACATGATGTTTCAGGTTTTCGTACACTGGAAACAGAAAAAACAACAACAATGTACTAGGCAGAAACACTGCTACTGTAGCTACTATGGCGCCAGTAGCCTGCCATACTGCACCATACTGGCTCATAGCCATACCCCCTACAAAAGAACAAATTGAAAATACAGGTCCAGGCATAGCTTGCACAAGTCCATACCCTGTAAGTAGTTGTCCTGAAGTAAGCAGTCTACTGTTGCTGCGGCTCACAAACTGATAATACATCATAGGTAACAATGCCTGACCACCACCGAACACTATAGCTCCGAACCTATAAAAATTCTCAAAAAGATTAAATATTCTACCGTGCTGCCAGTTGGCTGTTCTGGCTAGCTCGCTCACCACACCCGCAGCTATAAATATCAATCCGAACGCCCATAAGTGTACCCATTTTATTCGTTTGGGTTTATGGCGGGTATCAGGTATTCTGTTGTTACTAAAATTACTTACTACGCCCGAAACTACCAGTATAATTGGAAAGACCCATGGTGAGTTAATAAATAATGTGGCTACCAGGCTACCTATCATTATAGCTGCTGTAGCCACAAACTTTATGCTTGTTTGCATCATACGTGCAGCTGCAAAAAACACAAAACCTACCGACATGGGTTGTATGTAATTAAACAAATGCAGTGGTAGGAATTTACTCGTTTGTCCGGCACCTATGTGGTAGTGGTATATTATGAAAGAAAAAACACCCATAATAATTGACGCCGGAAATATCCATATCAGTAACGTTAGCAGTGCCAGTGGTATGCCACCACGCTTTAGTGCTATTAGCATCACTGTTTGGGTTGAGGATGGTCCGGGCAGCATTTGACAAAAAGAATTGTACTCTAGCAATTCTTCTTCTGTAATGTCTTTTCGTTTCTGCACAAAGGTTTTCACCATCATGCCCATATGACCCTGCGGCCCGCCAAAGGCAGTAAAGGAGTACACTAATACTGCTTTAAGAAAGGGTATATGCCTCAGCAGCATCATCAGATTGCTGTTTTAGAAATCAAGGTACTAAATTATTTTACCAAAACTAATTTTTCTATTTTCTTTTCTTATATGCATTCTCTGTACACTCTTAATAATTACAATTACTAATCCACTATACATACGTTTCCTTTACCAAATACCATTGTTAACATTAGGTATATATACAATTTATATGCATTTTTGTTTGAGTAAACAGATCTTATTCATGACAATAATTTATATCAATCAAACGTTTGTTTAAATTTAAACGTTTGTTTAGTTTTGCGCAAATTGTTCCAGAAAATGGAGTATAACGAAAAACAACAAGCTATTATATCAATTGCTGAAAA
>JBIKKS010000142.1:0-5856 GCA_044360235.1 Flavipsychrobacter sp.
TGTGCTTTTCTTAATTGTGGTTGTCACTTAAAGGTTGAAGATGTAGATATTTATGGAAATAGATTGATTTGCGAAAGAGACGCAACCAGATAGGCAATAAACTGGAGTAGTATCTGACAATATCAATTATAGCACCCTAGATTGTACCCCCAAAAGGGCAAAAAGTGTACCCCACAGTGTACCTATAATTAAATACGCCTCATAAATCATTGATTTACAAGGCGTTATGATGTATGTATGTAGTTCGACTAGGATTCGAACCTAGACTAACAGAGTCAGAGACTGTGGTGCTACCGTTACACAATCGAACTGCTTTGTAACAGGGTGCAATGTTACAGTGGTTTTTGTTAGGTCCAAAATATACTATCACAAAATTATTCAGAAACAGGCTTTTCTTCCAATTCACAATTCATTATTCCGTTGTTTATCTCTTTTACGGCACTTATTTACAGATATTTATCTCACAACAAAAATCTTGTAGTAGTATTGTAACTCGTTTTTAGTATTTTAACCCAACAAATCAGAATACAAATCTAAAAAATGGAGAGGTTTACGGGGCTAGTGGGAATAGTGCTGATATTGGGTATAGCATTTTTATTCTCAAACAATAAAAAGAAAATTAATATAAGATTGGTTGTTAGCGGTCTTCTGCTACAAATCAGTATTGCTGTTTTGGTGCTAAAGGTGCCTGTAGTCAATACTTTTTTTCAGAGCTTGGGAAAAGGAATGCAAAAACTAGAATCTTTTGCCCGTGAAGGTGCGGCTTTTGTATATAACGGAATAGGCACTTATGATCATACAGGCAAGATTGTAAATTATGGTTCTACACCGGCTTTTGTATTTGCTTTTAATATCACAGCCACTATTATTCTGGTTTGTATTCTGGTAGCCATTTTGTATCACCTGCGCATCATGCAAACCATAGTGGCTATAGTAGCCCGTGCTATGAACTTTGTAATGAGGGTGAGTGGTGCTGAGGCTCTTAGCAATGTAGCCAGTGCTTTTGTGGGGCAAGTAGAGGCTCAGGTTATGATTAGGGCTTATCTGCCCACCATGACCAAAAGCGAGTTGTTGGCATCTATGAGTGGTAGTTTGGCTTGTATAGCTGGTGGCATACTTATAGTATATGCCAATATGGGGGCCCGTGCCGATTATCTTATTGCAGCTAGCCTCATGGCTGCTCCGGGGGCATTAGTAATATCAAAAATAGTTTTTCCCGAAACAGAGGTGTCACCTACAATGGGCAAGGTGAAGCTTGAAGTGAAAAGCAATTACACTAACCTCATAGACGCCATTACTCATGGTGCTGCCGATGGTTTTAAAATATCTATGAATGTTATAGCAATGCTCATAGGTTTTATAGCACTGATAGCAATGCTCAACTGGATGCTGGGTCATGTATATACTGGTCTTTCACTCGATGTTATATTTAGCAAACTTTTTTATCCTTTTGCTTGGGCTATGGGGGTGCCTTCCGAAGATATCACAAATGCTGCCACCTTGCTAGGGCAAAAACTAACCGTAAATGAGTTTGTAGCTTTCAAAAATCTTACCTCTCACAACGTCAATGTTGTTTCCCCAAAAGGTTTAACTATTATCACAATAGCTATTTGTGGTTTTGCCAATTTTTCTAGTGTAGGTATGCAGATAGGTGGCATTGGTGCATTGGCACCTGAGCGCCGCACAGACCTTGCCAAGCTTGCTATGAAGGCATTACTTTGTGGCACATTAGCCTCTTATCTTTCTGCTACTATAGCGGGTATATTAGTTTAATGTTTATGTTTTATAGCATCAATAGTCCCGCTTTGTACATAGTATTCATGGGTTTGTTGTCCCAAAATAGCTCAAAATCCTCAAGACCTGCCGCTTCATAGTTGTCTTTTACGTCTTGCAGTGTCATTAGTTTCAGGTTGTTCACACTTAGCATTGGCAATGTTTTCGCCAGCCAGTTTCCGTGTGTCCGTTCTAGTTTTATGGTATGTGTCACTTGGCGGGTATTTATCGTAATGCTGCACATTTCATATTGTTCGCCCTTATGCGATTTCATAAAGTCTTCGGCCATCAGGTTTGTACCCAGCCACACTATTTTAGTAGTTAGTTTATTGGCTATATATTCCTGCTCGCTTAGTATTTGTGCTATGTATCCGGGTTGTACAGAGGTTTTGGGAACTTTAAAATCAAACCACTTGCTTAGCGGAAAGTCTAAACAGGTGTGGTGCATATAGTTGAGCAACGACTTTTTTAGCCCCATGGAGAAAAGCTCATGATCTGCACCTGTAGGGTCGGCGTGTACTATGTCATTGTTGGCAAATGTCCCCAACCCTTCATTTTCTATCTTCACCTTATATTTTTCTGGGTGCATTCCCACAGGGCTGTGTGCAGTCATTGCAAACTGGTGCCAAAAAGCCGATTGCAATATACCCGCTGCAAACATTTGTCGTACCATTTCCAGCGAGTCTATGGTCTCCTGTTCAGTTTGGGTAGGAAACCCATACATCAGATAGGCATGCACCATAATGCCTGCTTCTGTAAAGTGTTTATTCACTTTGGCTACTTGTGCCACAGTTATTCCTTTCTCTATCAGCAGTAGCAACCTGTCTGAGGCTACCTCCAGTCCACCTGATACAGCTATACATCCTGATGCACTCAATAGTAAGCAAAGATCGCGTGTGAAACTCTTCTCAAACCTAATATTGGTCCACCAGTTAATCGTTATTTTTCTTCTAATGATTTCCAGAGCTAATGCACGCATCAGTGCAGGGGGGGCAGCCTCATCCACAAAATGAAATCCGGTTTGTCCCGTCTGTGCAATCATTTCTTCTATTCTATCACAGATAATAGAAGCTGTTAGTGGCTCATATCTTTTTATGTAATCTAGTGATGTGTCGCAGAAGGTGCATTTGCCCCAGTAGCATCCGTGAGCCATCGTTAACTTATTCCACCTGCCATCACTCCACAGGCTATGCATAGGGTTGGCCACTTCTATAGCAGATATATACTTGTTCAGCGATAGACCTGTATAGTCGGGCGTACCTACTTGTCCTTGTGTGTAGTCTTTACATGATGCATTATTGATGTAGGTTACTTTGTCATCAATCAGTAAAAAAGTCCTTTTTAGCGACTGTACATCAATCTCGTTATCTACATATTTTATAAGTGCTTCAATAGGTGCTTCGCCATCATCCAGTGTTATGAAGTCAATAAATTCAAATACTCTAGGGTCAGAAAGTGAACGTAGTTCAGTATTAGCAAACCCCCCACCCATAGCTATTTTTATGTCAGGGTGATGTGTTTTTATCCATTCTCCACATCGCAGTGCTGCATATAGATTTCCCGGAAAAGGTACAGATATCGCTATGATATCTGGCTTGTACTGGCTTATTTTGTACTCTAGTATCTCAAAGAGTATTTTGTCTATATACGTAGGCGGGGCTTTTAACTCGTTATATAGCTCGTCAAATGTATTGGCACTTCGCCCTAGTCGTTCAGCATATCTACTAAAACCGAAATGTTGATCCACACAGGTTTTTATTAAGTCAGATAGGTCTTCCAGATACAATGTAGCTAGGTGTTTTGCTTTGTCTTGTAGGCCCATAGCCCCAAAAGCCCAATTCAATTCATCAGTTTGTTCAAATCTCGATGCCTCCGGAAGATAAGTTCTCTTTGCTATCAGATGCGATATTGTAGGATTGTTGCCTTGCAAAAAACTAATTACTGGGTCTATTGTTTTTATGTAATCTTCACACAATGACACTATTCGTCTGGTGTTGTTATCATGTGCTGGCTGTTGTTCTGTAATATGAGAGAATACTTTTCTCAATCCTTTTTCAGAAAACAGCTCCAGAGTTACATCTATGCCCAAATCTGCTTGGCAACTGCTTATAGATTTTGTGTTCAGAAAACCTGTCAGGTATGCAGTAGCAGGGTAGGGGGTATTTAGTTGAGTAAAAGGAGGGGTTACCAGAAAAATCTTAGTGCTCAATTATTTATCTTTTAATCACAAATATACCCTGTATTTACTCATCTGACACTTCTGTATTCATTTTTTAATCAATAGTTTCTGTGTTTTGTTCTCTGAAAATCAATATTTCAACATGGTTTCTTTTATTCTCGTAAAATATTTTTCTTGATTTTTGGTTTTCTTAAACCAAACTTATAGCAATTATTAATAATAATTTTCATATATACATTGTTCATAGATGACAGCATATCATTACAGTGACTATTGGTAGATCAGTATTTTATGTATATTATCAATGTGAATGCTAAATATTTTCATTTTACCCATTTTCAGTTCCATTCATTTGTTTGTGTTTTTTCTGTTAATTGTCAGTTCTTAACACTACATCAGTAGTTTGGTTACTGAGGTTAATGAAAAATAATTGTGTAACTTAGTGCCAAAATACATTGTTGGATTAAATAAGATAAAACAAAACAAATTGTCATTGATGAATTTTAATGTACACATTGTTATTTGCTAAACCTCTTTTTCATGATCAAGGACTTTTTCTACACTAATATTATCAAGGCATCAATCCTTTTTGGGGTATTATGTCTACCGATTATTCTGCCTGCCCAAATCATTACTACTATTGTGGGCGATGGTAGGGGCACATTTGGTGGTGATGGTGGGTTTGCATCCAAAGCTTCTTTATCTACGCCCAATGGTATAGTTCTCGATAAAATTGGGAATATTTATATATCAGATTCAAAAGGTAGTAAAATTCGCAAAGTAAATACCAGCGGCATAATATCAACTATCGCTGGTTGGGGATCAGCTGGTATGTCGGGTGACGGTGGTCCTGCAACAGCTGCCAAATTAAATTTCCCTTCAGGTATATTAATAGATAATTTTGGTAACATAATATTTTCGGACAGTTACAATCATCGCATAAGAAAAATTGACTCTGCTGGCATTATTACCACCATTGTTGGTACTGGTATTGGTGGGTACACGTCTGATGACACTTTGGCTATACATTCTAGATTAAACATCCCTTGTGGATTGGCATTAGACGATGAAGGTAATTTGTACATTGCTGACAGAATGAACCACCGAATCAGAAAAGTAAATACTTCAGGGGTCATCACTACCGTTGCTGGTAACGGACTCGGAACTACTAAAGGAGATGGTGGACCTGCTACAGCTGCTTCTATAAATAGACCAAACGATGTGAAGATATCGCCTGACGGTGCATTGATTATTGCAGATACTTATGGTAATGCGGTAAGAAAAATAAAAGCAGATGGTATTATAAAATCCATTGCGGGTGTCGGCGATGGATTTTCCGGATTTGGTGGAGATGAGGGGGTAATTGGAGAATCAAGATTAGCAAGCCCATATTCTTTAGCTATTGATAATACAGGTAATATTTACGTGGCTGATAAAAACAATAATAGGATAAGAAGAATTGATGTAACTGGTGCCATAAAAACCGTTGCTGGAAACGGCGCAAGCGTATCTGGTGGCGATGGTCGTGTTGCTGTAGATGCTAGTATTTCTTCTCCTGAAAGTATAGCTGTAGACGAAGTTGGTAATTTGTACATTGGTGAAACCAGCAAAATAAGATACTTATATCTGAAGGACTACAAAAACGAGGCTAAAATATCTTTTATGCCAAATCCTTGTTTAAAAAGTACAACGATATTTTTGTCATCTATGTATGGTGAGATGGTAACAATTTCGATTTACAATACTCAAGGTCAGTTAATGAGTACCACTGAGGGACCTACAAATAGGAATATTACTCTTGAATTTGTTTCTGCAGGTACATACAGGGTTGTAGCTATTTCTAAACATGGTAAATGGAGTGGTTCCGTGGTCGTACTTCAATAGTGCTTTAGTTTTTATTATTT
>JBIKKS010000251.1:0-4094 GCA_044360235.1 Flavipsychrobacter sp.
TATCTGCTCCTGAAAGGTACGGGTGTATTTGGCCAGTGCAGAGTCTGCATTTATTCTTTCGGGCATTGACTGTAGTAGCACAGCAGAGTTGATATATGCTATTTTGAGACTTGTGGTTTGTGCCTTAGCTGAGGTAGAGAGAATAAACCCGCAGGCAAGGAACATGATTAGTTTTTTCATTTGGTTTTTTTGTGTTTTTATATTAAATTTTTCTTGTACTATAAAGGTGCTGCAAAGTAAATGCCATTATTTGTTTATTCCAAGAATTTTTAACACCTCATCGCTTTTATCCAGCTTTGGGTCGGCATAAAAAAGTGTTACACCACCTGATTTATCAAACACCAGTTCGAAACCTTTTGTAGATGCCATTTTCTGTACTGCATTAAATACACGGTCTTGAATTGGTTTTACAAGTTCCTGGCGTTTTTTGAATAAGTCGCCTTCATAACCGAATCTTTGTTTTTGCAGGTCTTTCGCTTCTTTTTCTTTGGCTACGATTTCATCCTGACGTTTGTTGCGCATATCATCTGAAAGCATAGGTTTTTCGGCTTGATAGCCTTTGTACATCTTTTCTACATCGGCCATTTTAGCATCAATTTCGTCTTGCCATGTCTTAGAAAGATTGTCCAGTTTTGTTTGGGCATCTTTGTAGTCCGATATTTTTTCGAGAATGTATTTCGAATCAATAAAACAATACCGTTGTTGAGCCTGAGCAAAAGTGGTAGCAAGTAGTACCAACAAAACACTGAAGAAAGTCTTTTTCATGTGCTGCGATTTTATTGTTATGTGAAGTTTTATTTTATTTAATGAAAGTTCTTGTTTTTAACAATTGCAGGTTTTGTTATTCTGGTTCGAAACCAAGCATGAATGTAAATTTAGCAATATTCTTGATTCCGTTATTGCCCGGCGTTGCCCTGTCTATACCAATACCATAATCGAGGCCCAACAAGCCAAACATAGGCAGGAATACCCTAATACCCAAGCCCGCATCTCGGTTTAGTTTCAGTGGGTTGAATTCTGAGAAGTTGTTCCATGCATTAGCTCCATCTACAAACATCAGGCCATAAATGGTAGCTGTGGGGCTAAGAGAGAATGGATAACGTACCTCAGCTACATATTTATTGAATATAGTAGCGGTCTGTGTGTACACATCATATCCTCTTTGGCTTATGATTTCGCGACCTATGAAGAAGTTACCTACAGTCATACCATCACCTCCCAGTTGGTATCTGCCGAATGGAGAATAGCCTAGGTCTTTGTTGTAATAACCCATAAAGCCATACTTAGCACCAAGCCTTAAAACTAGGTTGCCATAAATTTTTTGATACCAGTCTGTAACAAATTTGTATTTGTGGTACTCTAGCCAGCGATATTTACGGTCAGTGCTTTCTGTCGCATAATCTTTGCCGGAAAATGCGCTATAGGGTGGGGTAAACTGGAAGGTAAATGCTACGCTTGATCCGCTTCTGGGATACAACGGTCCATCGAGAGAGTTGCGCGATAATACGAACTTGAAGTTGAGGTCATTACTGAAGCCGTTTTTGAAGTTAGGTACTAATTCGAATTCTTTGAGGCGGTAGTTGTTGTAGAACACACCAAAGTTGAATACAAAGAAGTTGTCGGGCCAAGTAAGTCGTTTACCCATAGATAGACCGCCTCCGGTAACTCTTAAAAAAGATGCTCCCGGGTCTGAGAAATTGCCAGAGGTACGGGTATATACAATGTTTGCAGTAAGTGCATTTGGTCTGCGCCCACCCAGCCATGGCTCTGTAAAAGAGGTGCTAAGTGAGTTGAAAAAGCGACCATTAGAGGCATAAGTAATAGAGAATTTCTGACCATCGCCTACAGGTAATGGATCCCAAAATTTGGGTTTAAAAATATTGCGGGCAGAAAAATTATTGAAGGTAATACCCACATTGCCATAAAAGTTGACACCACCACCAAAACCTGCTGATAATTGTAACTGATCGCTTGATTTTTCTACTACAGTGTATTCTATGTCCACAGTTCCGTCTTCGGGGTGTGGTTTGGGTTGGATACCTATTTTTTCTTGATCAAAGAAACCAAGGTTTGCAATTTCGCGTTGTGACCGTATAAGGTCTGTGCGACTAAATTTACTGCCTGGTAATGTACGTAGCTCTCTACGTATAACATGTTCATTGGTACGGTCGTTGCCAGCTATACTAATGTCTCTGATGGTGGCCTGTGCGCCTTCTGTGATACGCATCTCATAATTGATTGTATCATTGGTAACAGAGGTTTCAACAGGTTCGATATTAAAGAACAGGTAACCATCGTCCATATAAAGGCTGCTCACATCTTCACCACCTTCGGGGTTTAGCTGACGCCCCATGCGGGTTTCCAACAATTGCAGGTTATAAACATCGCCTCTTTTTATACCCAGAACTCTTGACAATACTTCTGAAGAGTATTTGGTGTTGCCTTTCCAAGCTATGTCGCCAAAGTAATACTTGTTGCCTTCTTTTACTTTGATGTCTATGTTAATGTTGCCGTTCTTAACAGGATAGATGGTATCGGCTTCTATACTTGCATCTCTGTATCCTAGGGTGTTGTAATAAGCAACAAGTGTTTGTTTGTCTTCATCGAACTTTGTTTGATTGAATTTTGATGAAGCAAAAAGTTTGAACCTGAAATAAGGATCGAGGGCATCGAGCGTTTTAGACAGAGAAAGGAACCCTGCTTGTTTCAGGTAGTTTTTGAAAGTGCGCGGCTGAGACCCGTATACGCTTTGCGATTTGTCGGCATGCAAGGTTAGCCTGCTCATTTCTTTTGTCGATTTCAGCGTGCGTTTCAATCTGGCTTCATTAGCGTTTTCTGCACCTGATATATTTACCTGGTTGATGTGGGTTTTGGTGCCTTTGTTGATAAAGAAGGTAAGGATTACTTTGTTTACAGCATTGGTGTCATTTTTTTCAGTGGGTGTTACTGTTACTCTGCCATATCCTTTGTCGGTGTAGTATTTTTTTATTCTTTCTGATACTTCTTTTTTGGTGGCGTCTGTTACTACTTTGTTGGTTACTAGTGGCACTTTTGTTTTTAGTTCTTTTGCTTCACTAGGTTTTATGTTTTTAAAGTTATATCTGCTTAGTCTTGGACGCTCTTCTACAGCAATATTTATAAATACTTTATCATCAATAATTTTGGTGACAGTGATTTCTATATTGGAAAAAAGTTCTTGTTTCCACAATGCTTTTATTGCTTTGGCTATTCCTTCATCGTTTGGCAACATTACTTTTTGTCCTACCAAAAGGTTAGTCACTGCTATAAGCAGGTCTTGATCTAGGTATTGTGCACCAGACACTGTTATACCCCCAAGGCTGTACTCCTTAGGTTTGTTGTAATTGACTCCCTGCTGTCGCATGCTGTTAAGCCCACCACTACTTGTGTTTCCGAGTTGTGCAGATGAACTACCGGCAGCTAAAAGGAGCAAAATAAGGGTTGTGAATCTGAGAACTGAGGGGGGTAAAAACAATTTGGTAGTATTAAAGATTGACGAGTTTACAGATGTAGTAGTATTGTGTATGTGAATGCCACCCGCATGATAGCTAGTAGCAGAGGTATTACTGATTTTTTTTACGCTATTTGCAGCGATATTAATTGGTTCCCTGTACATGCTCGGGTTTAATCGTTTGTATTTGTTCACTCGTTTTTCCAAATCTGCGTTCCCTTTGCTGGTAATTCAGTATCGCTTCAAACAGGTGTTGTTGTCTGAAGTCAGGCCAATGAACGTTAGTAAAATATAACTCAGCATAAGCAAGTTGGTATAACAGAAAATTGCTTATTCTGTATTCGCCGCTAGTGCGTATCATCAATTCAGGATCAGGAAACTGGCTTGTGTACAGGTGCTGTGAAAATACCTCGTCAGTAATATCGGCCACTTGTATTGATCCTGAAGCTACTTTTTCGGCTATGCGTTGTGTAGCCTGCACTATTTCATTGCGCGAGCCATAACTGAGTGCCAATATCAAATTTAGCCCAGTATTCATGGCTGTCATTTCTTTGGCTTCGTTCAGTTCTTTCTGGCATACTAAAGGCAGGCTATCAAAGTCGCCTATCACATGCAGTCGCACATT
>JBIKKS010000143.1:0-5829 GCA_044360235.1 Flavipsychrobacter sp.
CTTAATTATTACAATACTGACAGACCTTATTCTGTGTTCTCTTACCAAACAGCAGGCAGGCAAGAACATGTAGCCAGTATACTGCATAGCCAAAATATAAAACCTAACTGGAACTTTGCGGTAGAGTACAGAAAACTGAACTCGCCAGGATACTACAAAATACAAAGAAACAACCACGACAACTTCTATCTGACAACCCACTACAAAAGTCTAAATCAGCGATATAAACTCAATGCTGCCATGGTGTATAACCTGCAACAGCATGATGAAAATGGAGGTGTGGTGAACATAGCAGACCTAGACAGTGCCGCGTTCAATAATAGAAAAACTATCAACACCGCTTTTCAGAGTGAACAGTATAGCTCCACCAGATCATCTGTAAGTAACGTACTGAGAGAGTTTACGGTGCTGATACAAAACAGCTACTCATGGGGTAGTACTGATACTACCTATGACGAAAATGACACTACAGCATATACTTACAAGCATACCCCCCGATTCAGTATCACACACAATACCCGCATAAGTACTGAAGAGCACCGATATAAAGATCTTACCCCCGACTCTACAAGGTACACACCTTTATTTACCCGTTCCTTCCCTAATAAGGGCTCAGGGTATTATGGTGCTGGTGGCGACTCTGTGTTTACTAGACAAAAATGGTTTTGGGTAGATAATAAAATATTGCTCAATGGCTATGTGGGTAAAGCAGATAGACAATTGCAATTTATAGCAGGTGCAGGTATAAGGTACGATCAATTTATATCCGACCCTGTGTCTAAAATAACTGTAGACAGCCCATACTTCAGGATAGGTTATGATCGCAGAAGCATTGCCAGCAGCTATATAGAGGGACAAATAAAACGAGAAGCTACAACACCGACTGCATGGGAGTATCAAGCAGCTACGCGATTCATATTTGCGGGTCAATATGCTGGCAATTTTGCACTGAATGCAACGCTTAGCAAACACACTACCATCAATAAAGCATTCTTTACAGCTGGCTTTAGCCAGCAACTGGGTAGTGCACCTTATAACTATAGCACTTACCAAAACGTATATTCTTATAACAACTTTCAACTATCCACGGAAAGTGTAACCAATGTATATGCAATGCTGAGCTACAACAAGCTAAGGCTGCAGGGCGGAGCAGGGCTATACCTTCTCAATAATTACATCTTTCTAGGTAGCAACCAGTTGCCTAGCCAGTACACATTACCCTTTTCGGTACCACAAGCTTGGGTGAGAAAAGTATTCAGAATGGGTAACTTTTATCTAGACAATGAGTTGGTATATCAGTTGGCAGATAGTAGCTTGCCTGTAAATATCCCTTCATTCATGGGCAGGCATCAATTCAGTTTTGAGCGAGCATTATTTAAAAATGCAATCAAGATAGTATTGGGTGTAGAAGGTAGGTATAATACTGCCTACAACCCTGCTGGGTACAGCACAATAATGAACAGATTTTACAATCAAAGTCAGATAAACATTACTAACACCCCAGAGCTTTCAGCCTTTCTCAATTTCCGCATCAAACGATTCAGAGCTTTTATAATGGTAGACAATCTGCAACAGAGCTTTGCGCGTAATGCAGTGTTGTACACAGGAGTACCCATAGCTAATTATAGCAATACAGGTAAAGAGTATGTACCTGTATATGCCACGCCTAATACTATGCTAAGATTGGGATTTAACTGGGCAATGGTAAACTAGAACAGTTGAGAGTGACCAAACGGATTTCTAATTATTCACCTGTAAAGTGGCAACGGCAACAGCAGCAATATTTTTTGTACTTTCGGCTTTCGATGATTACAGTGAAGTGCTTCCATTTCAAGCCAATTTAGACTAAGAAAATACGTACATATGAAAAAACTTGTACTTGGTATTGTAGCAATTGGGCTAGCTAAAGTAACTATTGCCCAGCATAACATGGGAATAGCTAACAACAACTGGGCAAGCATAAACGGAGTATTCCTCAACCCAGCCAACATAGCTGAAAGCAGAGAACATAAATCAATAACATTTGCGGGTATATCCTATGGTGCCGATAACAATGCTGGTGCTATAAGTGCAAAAGAGGGCTTTAAGGTAGCTGTTGGTGACGGCAAAAGCAATAATATGTTCCGATACTCAAACAATAGTAGCGTGAGTATGATGGCTCCTTATATGAACATTACAGGACCATGTGTGATGCTAAGATTGGATAAAAACAACAGCATAGCATTCACCAGCCGTATTAGAGCTATGAATCAGTTTAATGAATTTGACCAAACGCTTTTCCGATCATTAAACGACCCTACGTATGTACCTACAGAAAATAGCCAGAACTCACTAAAAAACTTTATATATACTTTAAACTTGTGGAGCGAAGTGGGTGTGACCTATGCCGGAGTATTGTATAAAAAAGGGGCACACAAGCTAAAAGGGGGCGCTACACTCAGGTATCTGGGCGGTATCGCCTACATAGCGCTGCAAGGCAACAATATGGATGTAAAGTTCACTAAAGGTAACAATACATTTTTTGCTAGCAATACCGACCTAACGTATATGAGTAATATGCTCAATACTAGGAGTGCACAAGGTAACGACATTTCGAAAGGATTTATATCGGCAGTATCTAGTGGCAATTTTGGTAGAGGTGTGGGTGGCGACCTAGGTCTAGTATACGAATACAAACCCGCTGATAGCAAAAAAGGAGCATCATATAAATCAAGATTTTCGCTGGCACTGTGTGATGTAGGTAGCACCATATATAGCGACAAAATAAGTACAAACGAACGTATAACAGGTGAAGGCAACCTTAAGAGCTCGAGCATAGTTACTAATGTTAAGAACTTTCAAAACATGCGTAACTATGTGGTGGCAAATGGATACAAGGTGGAAATAACTAAAAAAAGTGTGAAACTTAATATGCCTACACGGCTCATGTTAGCTAGTGATTTGCACTTACAAAAGGAATACTTCCTTAATTTTTCATTCTTGTGTAACTTGGCAAACAGAGAAAAATTGGGTAATTCCTTCTACAACCAATTTACAATAACTCCACGCTACGAAACTAAAAAAATGAGTATAGGAATACCTCTTACTTACAGCACACTGTCCAACAGTTTCAAAACAGGTGTAGGTGTTTTTTATCATGGTTTTTTTGTTGGCAGCGACGATATGCTCGCATTTGTATCTCGTAGTCAGTATGGCCTCAATTTGTATGGTGGCGTCAATATGCTTATTTATAAGTAAATCCCTGCTGTTTAGCCAGTTCCCAAATGTCGATTAACGGCTTTAATTTGCTTGAATATCAATGAAATACGAAATCAAGCAAAACCTGTTAATGAGAACTTATAATATTGTGTTTTAACGTAGCTTTAACCCTACCAAACAACTAGCCACAACGATTAAAAGTATTTTTGTACTTACCTCAAATGAAATGCATTAATTACTTTATGTGGCGGTATTCATTAGTATTGCTCTTACTTACAAGTGCATTCCATTTTGCCAGTGCGCAAAATGTAGTGTTTACAGCGGTAGCTGGTGCCAACAAAATAGGCGTAAAAGACCAAGTAGAAGTTCAATACACTATAAGAGATGCTCAAAACTTACAGTCTGTAACTAACCCATCTGATGTAGACTTTATCATTGTAGGTGGTCCGTATCAGTCGCAGAGTTCTAACACTTCAATTACTGGCAATAGAGTAGTAACCTCGCAAAGCCTATCGCTTACCTATGTTATTCAGCCTCGTAAAGAGGGTACATTTACTATACCTCCTATTACCGCACGCGATGCTGCAGGTCATCAATACCAGTCAAATGCACTGACCCTACAAGTAGTACCCGGTACAGTAATGCAGCAACAACAACAGCAAAAAAGAGCCAGAGGATATGACCCATTTGCTGGGGATGACGATGTGCTGGCACTAATGAGGCAAATGCAGCAGATGCAACAAATGCAAATGCAACAAATGCAACAGCAACGCGGCAGACAAGCACCTACACAACCTGCCCCTAATGAACCAGAACCACCGGTAAACGATGCCGAAATAAAAAAAGATCTATTCATCAAGGTAACAGCTGATAAAAGCAAAGTAAACGTAGGAGAACAAGTAACTATCAGTTACAAATTATACTCTCGCATACCTATGCAAATGGGTATATCTAAACTACCTTCTCTAAATGGTTTTTGGACTCAAGATTTTGAGATACCAAAACAAATGAAACCGACAGAAGAAATACTGGATGGCAAAAAATACCAAGTATTCTTGCTGAAAAAATCAGCTCTATTTCCACAACAAACTGGAAATCTGGAACTGGACCCTGCCGAGGCAAAGGGCGTAGCTAGAATAGTGCAACAGGTGCGTCGTAAGATGTCTGATATGTTTGACCCGTTTGGTGCGGGTACATTGATGATGAATGACCCATACTTCAACAACACCTACTACAACACCATGGCATACAAAGATGTGCAGGTGCACCTAAAAAGTAGTCCAGTAAAAATAACAGTTACTCCGTTGCCAGAACAGGACAAACCTGCAAGTTTTGGGGGTGCAGTAGGTAAATTTACCATCAGCAGTAAGATGGATAAAAAGACCCTTACTACCGATGATGTAGCTACACTAACGTTAAACATAACTGGTAGTGGAAATCTGAAACTAATAGAAGCACCTAAACTAAACCTACCCAACGGGCTCAACACTTACGACCCTGTAATTATAGACACCATTACCAGCAGAAGCACAACAATTAGTGGGTCTAAAATTATTACTTACGTCATCACTCCTCAGACCTCAGGAGATTATGAAATACCGCCAATTTCATTCACCTACTTCAACCCTGAAACTAATACCTATGTAACCGAAACTACGGAACCTGTAAAGCTGAATGTAACTCCAGGCAAAAGAAGTGAGAATCAAAAATCAGGTACAAACAGCGTAAGTTACAAAGACATACACGACATAGTAAAACAACCGCCTGCCGCCTATTATTCCAAATCCAGTCCACTGTTGTTTACTGCTAGTTATTGGTCAGCGTACGTGCTACCATTAGCCTTATATTTAGGTATGGTGTACTGGAAACGCAGAGATGAGGAATTATCTAAAGACAGTACCCTTCTGCGAAGAAAGAGAGCGAATAAAGTAGCACTGCAACGAATGGTAAGTGCTAAGAAACTACTGCAACAGCAGAATAAAAAACCTTTCTACGAAGAAGTATCGAAAGCAATATGGCTGTATCTGAGTGACAAACTTTCTATACCATTATCAGGTCTATCGCGCGAAACAGCTATTGAAGCAATGAGTAAACGTAATGTGCCGACAGATGTACAGAAAAAGCTAGAAGAGGTGATATGGGAATGCGAAAATGCTCTTTATGCCAGTGGTAGCTCACGGCAAATGTCTGATACGTACGAAGATGCAGTAAAAGTAATCAGTAACCTTGAAGATACATTCAAAGCATGAACAAGATAATAGGTATATCGGCTCTGTTTTTGCTTATAACATCGCATAGTTTTGCGGCCGATAATAATTTATATTGGAAAAAAGCAACTTCATTTTATTTGCAAAAACAATATGATAGTGCTGCTAATTACTTTGAGCTTATAGCTGCCAGCAAACCGCAGAATGCTGAGCTGTACTACAATCTGGGCAATGTGTATTACCGCATGAACCGCATAGCACCAGCGGTACTCAACTACGAAAGGGCACTAAGAATAAATCCATCTTATACCGAAGCTCAAGACAATTTAGCCATCACTCATGCACGTATCAACAATCATACACTACCAGCTGATGACATATTTTTTGTAGCATGGTGGAAGTCAATAACTGCTCATACCAATGC
>JBIKKS010000144.1:0-5810 GCA_044360235.1 Flavipsychrobacter sp.
GGCATTCCTGGTTCTTTGGGTTTGGGTTCCGTTTTAATTATGGGTTCGTGGTAGGGATTGTATAGTGGGTCGAGAGGTTGGATTTTTTCTACTCCAAATTCTAGTTCGTAGGGAGCGTAACCGAAACGTGAACGGGCTTCGATGAAACTATCGATGACATCTGCCACGATAGAGGCAAATTCTTTTTTGCGGGTGTCGAACACAAAGGACCTAAACATGCGCATCATTTGGGTTACCTGTGGTAGGCTGACGGTTTTCTTAGTGTTATTGATACATACAGTTAGCTTGCGCATGACCTCCATTTCTTGGGTAGTGGGGAAACGTTTGCCGGGTTCTCTCGACGCAATGTTGTTCTGGAGCTCTACGAGTTGGCTACTGAAATTATCGGCAATGAGGGCTGGGGCTTGGTGGGTGGCAAGGCGGAGGCGATCCCAGGCGTGTTGTTTGACCCAGTTGTGGATGGTGCGGACGCAAACACCGACTGCGTCGGCTACTTGCTGCTGGGTGAAGGATTGGTTGATGTAGAGATCAAGGGCTTGTTTCTTCTGGTCTGTTAGAGTCATAGTATTGAGTTTTTTGTTGTTTGAGGCACAAAGGTGAATTGGGATGTGGAAAACGACAAATTGGGAATCTATGATAATACGCTTTTCGTACTATCATATACAGCTACGTGTATATCATAAAAATTGGTTTCCGCTCTGGGCGTGGGTTATAGCCGATTTTTAACCAGTTTTGGCGATGGTGTCCGGAAGGGGTGGTTTTGGGTTGTTTTCGGTGGGCTAAAAAGTACGCACACCGGTCTGGAGACCGGATGCCACTTTGACGTAGACAAAGTCTACGCCAAACATAAATTTTATACATCAATGTATTCTACACTCAACTGGGCGCGGATGGGCACCTGTTACCCGTACCCACTTTGATGCGCAGAACGGCCACACAGGGGCGCTGCTGGTAGGTGGATCCGAAGAAATAGCTCAGAAAATATTGCGCCACAGCGAGGCATTGGGTGGTATTTCTCGTTTCTCCTTTCAGATGGATAATGCTGGGCTGCCACACCACAAGTTACTCCGCTCCATAGAGCTCATAGGCACGCGTGTATTGCCATTGGTCAATGCTGCTCTGTGATAGCAGGCTGCTTTGCTGCATTTATTCATTCAGTATATTAGTCACTTCATTACTACACTACAACTGTTTTTTACCATGTCAAACGTAGACCTAATAATAGAAGAGCGTGCCGTAAGCATTGGCACTTTTATGGTGGGCAGACTATTGCCCTTTCGCCAAAAGAGAATGGTAGGTCCATTCATTTACATAGACCACATGGGCCCAGTAAAGCTCAGCGAGCGCGACAATTTTGATGTGTTGCCACACCCACACATAGGGCTGTCTACGCTCACTTATTTGTTTGAGGGCAGCATTATGCACCGCGACTCGCTGGGCAATGAAGTAGAGATAAAGCCAGGTGCAGTCAACTGGATGACCGCAGGCAAGGGCATAACACACTCCGAGCGCACACCCGATTATCTGCACTACTCACCCAAAAACATGCATGGTCTGCAGATATGGGTTGCATTGCCCCGTGAGCTAGAACTTATGGACCCATCTTTCAGTCATATAGATGCCGATGGCCTCCCCACATGGACAGAAGGCGATGTTACTTACAGGCTCATAGCAGGCGAGGCTATGGGGCGCAAGTCTGCTGTGCCAGTTTATAGCCCGCTATACATGATAGAAATAAAAAGCACCTCCCGCCAAACCATAGATATCGGGTCATCATTGTATGGCGAGGCTGGTTTGTATATCCTAGAGGGCAGCGTAGAGAGTGATGGCAATTCTTTTCATGCACAGCAGTTGCTAGTCACCACACAGCCTTCATTGTGCGCATTTACTATGGAGGCCAATACTACAGTGTATATTTTTGGGGGAGAACCCTTTCCGGAGGAAAGACACATTGACTGGAATTTTGTAGCTACAGACAAGTCACTCATTGCTGTTGCCAAGGAGCGATGGGCAGCTCAGACATTCCCACTCATACCTGGCGATGATGTGGAGTTTGTGCCCTATCCTGTAGCTAGAAGGTAGATTGTACGCATTGTTATACCTCAGAAATCTTTGTCTGTAACAGTTGCCAAATAGTCAGCTCTTTTACTGCCTTTTTCTATATAGGTCCAGTAGCTGAGTTGCATGTAGTCGGTACGGCTCTCTTGGTTGTTTTTATACACCTTTACAGTGCTTAGTTTACTCAGTCTTGCGCCGCCTTCCTGATACTTGCTCACATGGTCATTGCCCGGGCTACTGCTACCTATTGTTACTGTCTGATTGTAACTAATATAAAACGTATCACTACTTACCGAATTGGGGTAACTACGCACAGCCATTATAGAATCAGAGGCAATGTTTTTGATGGTGTAGTTAACTACAGCTTGTTTGTTGCACGATGCCAGCACAGCCATTACACAGCACATAGCTAATAGATGCAGTATTTTCATTGGGTAATCTGCTTTATTGCGTTTCAAAGATAAGCAACCCACTCGTGATATAGTTAGCCAATAAATGACCTTTTTTCACTAGTTATCTCTTAATGCGTCTATAGTTGCTAGGTTTTTAACCCCAGTAGCTATTATGTAATGATTATCATTTGTTTATCCCTGTTGTTAAAGGTTATATAAACCGTTGGCTCAGAAAATCAGATTACATGCTGGCATCGTAGATAATCTTAAATTTGATAATCATGACACAGACACTGAAAGTATTTTGCTCATTGCTTTTTATCACGTTGCAGTTGCAGGCATGTGCGCAGAAAGACAATTATCCTAAATCAAAAACATTTAAAGAAATGAACTCAGTAAGTAACAAAGAAAAACAGCATAAAGAATCTGTAGCCACTTTCGGTGCGGGCTGCTATTGGTGCACAGAGGCACAGTTTCAGATGCTGAAGGGTGTAAGTTTGGTAGAGTCTGGGTTTAGCGGTGGTCAGGTAGATAACCCCACTTACAAAGAGGTGTGTATGGGCACTACTGGTCATGCAGAGGTATGTAATGTATACTACGACCCAGCAGTTATTACCTTTGATGAGCTATTGGCAGCCTTCTGGACCTGCCACGACCCCACCACCCTCAATCGTCAGGGCAATGACGTAGGCACACAATACCGTTCTGTTATTTTCTATCACGACGATGAGCAAAAACTAAAAGCCGAAGCATACAAAAAGAAACTGAACGAAGAAAAAGCCTGGGACAAACCCGTAGTCACCGAAATAGCACCGTTCCGCAAGTTTTATATTGCCGATGACTACCATCAGAACTACTACAACGAAAATAAATCACAGCCTTATTGCCAATTCGTAGTAGCACCCAAGGTCGATAAATTCAAAAAAGTGTTCAAAGACAAGTTGAAATAGTAAATGTAATATCTATTTAACATCACTTTTCGGCTACTACTTTACTATAAGTAGTAGCCGTTTTGCATAAGGTGTCAGCCCTACTACTTGTCGATTACAGTGTGTACCTATGCAGACACCCGCAGTATTGTCCATACTTTTTTATTATCTTTGACCGCTTATGGACGACGTACCACATTTAATACTTTATACTATAGTCTGCATCCTGCTCATAGGGTTCTTTGCAGGTATGGAGATTGCTTTCATTTCTGTCAATAAACTCAACATAGAGCTTCGCAAAAAACAAGGCACGTACTCAGGCAAAATACTTGCCCGGTTCATGGAGAATCCTGCTGAGTTTATAGGCACTGCACTAGTAGGGGTTAATGTTATTCTGGTTATCTATGGCTTGGTTACCTCTAAGCTTACCGAGAAATTATTAGACCATTATGGTATACACCTACCCGAGTATGCTAAACTTATTACTGATACCTTAATTGCTACAGTTGTAATACTAGTATTCGCAGAATTTTTGCCAAAGGCCATTTTCAGGCACAAGGCCGAAACCATGCTCACTGTGCTGGCGATACCTATGAAGGGTATGCACCTAATATTTTCGCCCATAGCACGTGTGTTTGTGTCTATATCTGAGTTCATACTCAAGTACTTGTTCAATGTGCGCATCAAAGAAAATAAGCAGGTATTTAACCGGGTAGACCTCGAGCTGTTTGTGAAGCAGAGCATGCATGGGCATGAAAACGAAAATAGCGATGTGAATCAGGAGTTGTTTGAAAATGCATTGTACCTCGTTAACGTAAAAGTGCGCAAATGCATGGTGCCTCGAAACGAGGTGGAGGCAGTAGATATCACTACTTCTATTACCGATGTACGCAACAAGTTTATCAACACTAAGCTATCTAAAATCATCGTTTACGACGACTCTATCGATAACATTATAGGATACATTCATCAACTCGACATGAATCGTCGCCCTGCGCAAATCAAAGATATTCTGCACACCATTACACCAGTGCCAGAAGCTATGAGTGCCGTAGACCTGATGAATAGGTTTACAAAAGAGCGCAAAAGTATAGCTTGGGTAATAGATGAGTTTGGGGGTACTGCTGGCATCGTAACTATGGAAGACGTGCTGGAAGAGATTTTTGGCGACATCAATGACGAGTACGACGAAGAGCAGTTTGTAGAAAAGCAGATAGCCGAAAACGAATTTATATTCTCAGGTAGGCTGGAGCTCGATTACCTCAACGAAAAATACGATTTCAATCTGCCTACAGATGAGTCAGAAACATTGTCGGGCTACATCATCACGCAGTACGAAACTATACCTAAAATCAAAGAGCGCATCATAATCGATAAGTACGAGTTTGATATATTGTTGGTAACCAACACACGTATAGAAACCGTAAAAATGAAAATGCTGCGCTAAGTCACACATTCTTATTTATCTTTTTTAAATCATTACTATGCCAGTACTACGTCCTTTCAATCTGCAAAAATGGATAGACGAAAACCGTCATTTGCTGAAGCCGCCAGTGGGCAACCAGTGTGTGTACCAAGATGCTGGCGACTTTATAGTAATGATAGTAGGCGGCCCCAATAGCCGCAAAGATTTCCACTTCAACGAAGGCGAAGAATTGTTTTATCAGCTACAGGGTGATGTAAATGTGCGTATACTGGAGGACGGTAAGATTGTAGATATACCCATCAAAGAAGGCGATATGTTCCTACTGCCTGGGCGCACTCCTCACTCTCCTCAGCGTGGTGCAGACACCGTGGGGTTGGTGCTAGAAATAAAACGTAAAACCGAAGAACTGGATGGCTTTATGTGGTTTTGCGAAAACTGCCACCACCTCCTTTACGAAGAATATATGCACGTTTCAGACATAGTAGCACAGTTGCCACCAGTTATGCAGCGATTCTACAGCGACGAGCACAAGCGCACCTGCCAGCAGTGCGGTACTGTTATGGAGCCACCAGTGAAAAAGTAGCCTTACAATAGGTGTTATAATTTCATTCTTACTTGTATCACCACCGACGATAGTATTGTTAGTCCTGCAATCGCAAGTATGGCTACGTCATTGTTGCTTACTTCTGCTATTATACCCGTCAGCACTGCACCTATGGCATATCCGCTGTCTCTCCAAAATCTGAATATACCCATACTTTCAGCTCTGTCTGATGGGTGTGTGTTGTTCGCTATCGTTACCAGAAAAGTAGGATAAACCATAGCTGTACCAGCACCCAGAAAGGCACTTACTACAATCCATAACTCCAACGTATGAATAAATGGCATTGTAGCCAGTGCCACCCCTTGCAATAGCATACCTGTAAACAACATTTTTTTACCCGATATTTTATCTACCATTTTACCTGTTACTAGCTGTCCTAAACCCCATACAGCAGGGTAAGT
>JBIKKS010000246.1:0-4159 GCA_044360235.1 Flavipsychrobacter sp.
GAACTATAGTTTGCACTTTGCGGCTGGTACTTTATAGTACTCTATGCTCACAAAATAATAGTTAATTTACACCAGCAATCACACAGCATCCATGATAAGCATTCGTCACATTGTTAAGCAATATTCAGGGTATCGCGCGCTCAGCGATGTAAGTTTAGAGGTAGAGCAGGGTACTGTTTTTGGTTTGTTGGGCCCGAATGGTGCCGGCAAAACATCGCTAATACGTATTATCAATCAGATTACAGCTCCCGATTCAGGCGAAATACTGTTTAACGGGGAGCCACTGAGCCGTATACATACCGAACGTATAGGCTACATGCCCGAAGAGCGAGGGCTGTACAAAAAGATGGAAATAGGAGAGCAGATAGTATATCTTGCCCGACTGAAGGGGCTATCTCGTGCCGAGGCACTGAAGCGCAGCAAGTACTGGTTTGAGAAACTGGAGATACAGGCTTGGTGGAACAAAAGTATAGAGGAACTATCGAAGGGCATGCAGCAGAAAGCCCAGTTTGTGGCTACGGTGCTGCACCAGCCAGAGTTGCTGATACTGGATGAACCATTTTCGGGCTTTGACCCTGTAAATGCGGAGCTCATCAAAAACGAAATACTGGAGCTGAACAGAAACGGAGCTACCATTATCTTTTCTACCCACCGCATGGACTCAGTAGAAGAGCTATGTGACTCTATAGCACTCATTAATTTGTCGCACAAAATACTGGATGGCAAAGTAAAGGATATCAAAAATAGTTTTAGGAGTGGCACTTACCGCCTAGATTATGAAGGCCCTAAAGCCACTTTAGGAGATGATGCACCATTTGCTGTTTTAAACGCTACAAGTACGGAGGAACACCATTCGCTAACACTGCGCACCCATGAAGGTAGCGGCCCCAATGATGCGCTGCGCTATATGCTGCCGTTGGTCTCTGTGTCCAGATTTGAGGAGATAATACCTACCATGAATGAAATATTTATTCGCACCGTAAACAAACAGGCATAAGACTATGAACAAAATACTCCTCATTATTCAGCGCGAATACCTGTCAAGGGTAAAAAAGAAATCGTTTTTGGTGCTTACGTTTCTAGTGCCTGTACTGTTCATAGGTATGTTTGCTATACTTGGCTATCTGGCCGTAAAAGGCGATGACTTGGGCGACGATAAAAAGGTGCAGGTTATAGACATGTCGGGTGAGTTTGCCGGCAAGTTTGTCAATTCTCCTACTATTACTTACGTTTTCTCAACCGACAACTATGATAGTGCCAAGGCGCACTTTATAGACAATGGCTACAACTTTTTGCTACACATACCACCTGCAACATCAGGTGCAGAGATAGAACTGCTCAGTGAGAAAAAACCTAGTGCTACTACTATAGATGCTGTGGAGAACAACTTGAGCCGAATAGCAGAGTCGCGCAGACTGAAGCTAGCTGGTATAGACACAGCAGTGCTGGCACAGGCGCAGAAACGCATAACAGTAAAGGCGAAACAGATAACAGCTGCTGGTGAAAAAGATGCACAAACTTACACTGCATATGCAATAGGGTTTCTGTCGGCTTTTCTCATTTACATGTGCCTATTCATATACGGTACTCAGGTAATGAGAGGGGTGATAGAAGAAAAGGTAAGCAGGATAGTAGAGGTGATCATATCATCTGTAAAGCCATTTCAGCTAATGCTGGGCAAAATAATAGGGGTGGGTATGGTAGGGCTTACTCAGTTCTTATTGTGGATAGTTATATCGGTGGCGCTGTCGACGGTAGGAGGCTCTATTATGGCTAGCAAGATGTCGGAATCTGGGCAGGTGCAGCAGGTGCAACAATCAATGGCTGCTGCCAAGGGAGCTAACGCTGTAAAAACGCCCGATAAAGGGATGTCGGCGATCATGGAGTCGATAGAGAGTATACCTGTAGTATACACTATCAGTTGTTTTCTGTTTTATTTCTTATTTGGGTATCTGCTATACAGCGCCATTTTTGCTGCTGTAGGGTCGGCGGTAGACAATGAAACTGAGACGCAGCAATTTATGATACCCGTCACGCTGCCACTCATATTTACCTTTGCGCTAGCTCAGAGCTTTATCATCAATAACCCTGATAGTTCTCTTTCGGTATGGCTGTCTATGATACCCTTTACCTCGCCCATAGCTATGATGATACGTATACCATTTGGTGTGCCGGCATGGCAGTTGGCATTGTCTATGCTGTTTTTGGTTTTGGGCTTTGTATTTACCACTTGGGTGGCAGCACGCATATACAGGGTGGGCATACTGATGTATGGCAAGAAAGCAAGCTATAAGGAGCTGGCCAGATGGTTTATGTATAAAGAGTAACAGCAGTTATTTTAACACTGCATGTGCCACAAGGATGGTGATAATGACATCGATATTGATTAAATTTGGCTAAACGCAAATTACTATGTTGAGCAAAAACCTACAAGAAGCACTAAACAAACAATTGAAGCACGAAGCTATGTCTTCGCAGATATACCTTGCTATGGCATCGTGGGCAGATATACAACCTGGTCTGCAAGGTGTTACAGAATTCTTCTACGAGCAGTCGGAGGAAGAGCGGCAGCACATGCTGAAGCTGATGATGTACATTAATGAACGTGGCGGGTTTGGTATAGTGCCTGCACTGGAGCAGCCTATAGTTACTTTTCAGTCGCTGACGCGTGTATTTGAAGAGTTTCTGAAAAACGAAATGGGTGTATCTGAAAGTATCAACGAAGTAGTGCATTTGGCATTGCAAGAAAAGGATTATGCTACGCACAACTTTCTGCAATGGTATGTAGCAGAGCAGATAGAAGAAGAACGACTGGCCCGTACGCTTAACGATAAACTGGAAATGATAGGATCTGATAAAAGCGGTCTTTATTTGTTTGATAGGGATATTGTATCTTACCGTAGCAGTCTGAGCAAGGGATCGAGCAGCAAAAAGTAGCACTCAATTCGAGATAAATAATTACCTACTACCGGCACTATATTGATGGTGCCTGTAGTGTTTTGCTAAGCAATAAGCATTGTAACAGAAAGGTAGGACTGTTGATATTTTAGCCATAATTAGGTTATAATGCTTATAGCTTTGCGAGAAAAATTGGCATGCTTTGCAACATTTTGTAAAATATTTTGCACACTTCAGATATTTGTTCTACATTTGCACTCCCTTTCCGAAAAGGGCTTTAAAAACATATAGTTATGAAACGTACATATCAACCGCACCGTCGCAGCCGTAAAACAGTACATGGATTCCGTAAACGTATGGAGTCTGCTAATGGTCGCAGAGTATTGGCTTCTCGCCGTGCTAAAGGTCGCCATAAACTCACAGTATCAGACGAGCGTCGCCTGAAATAATATTCATACGTAATACTTCTCGCCATTCGTAATACTTTCACAGTATATGAGCGGCTCAAGCGAGAGCAGCATATTAAGACGCTTTTCCAATCAGGGAAAGCGTTTTCTGTTTTTCCGCTCCGTGTCGTTTATAACATTTTGCCGGCTACTACTCAGCCCTGTGCTCCTGTACAGGCTGGTTTTTCGGTGCCCAAAAAGAAGTTTCGTAGTTCTGTAGACCGCCACAGAGTACGCAGACTGATGGTAGAAGCCTGGCGACTACACAAGCAGCCGCTGTATGAGGTAATACCTGCGGGCACACAGATGCATGTATTCTTCCTGTTTACTGGCAGCAAAATGCCCACTTACCAAGAGGTGCTACCTTTGGTGTTACGAGCCATAAATAAACTCATAAGCCTGTATCAGCAGCCCTCTGCACAACTAGTAGTAGAGGCAGAGAAGCCTATATCCTCAGACCCATTGCCTCCCAGTTCTACAGATATTACCAGTCATTAGTAAAGGCATACCTTTGCAGTACATCGCTTCGGTGGTGGGCTAGATGCAAAAGATACTATCCATATTGTTTATTGCGCTTATTCGCTTTTATCAGGGTGCTATATCGCCATTTTTAGGTGCGCGATGTCGCTACACCCCCACCTGTAGCGTATATGGTCTTGAGGCCATACGTAAACACGGTCCTCTGCGAGGCGGCTGGCTTACCTTGCGCCGTTTTGGTAGGTGCCACCCGTGGGGTGGTCATGGTCATGACCCTGTGCCATGAGGATGTGTGTAGGTAAGCTAATTTGAAATATTCTAATTCCCCCAAAACAGAA
>JBIKKS010000146.1:0-5787 GCA_044360235.1 Flavipsychrobacter sp.
TTTCTATCAAATCAATGACGTAACTTGGCAAAAAAAATTTCTATGTTAAAAAAATTTACAACTGCAGACAAACTATTATTTGTTGCTGCTATCTTGTCTTTAATCTTTTCTGAAGTACTCTACTTCAAAGGAGAAAAGCAAGATGGAAGTTTTATAGGTTTATGGGTTCCTTCGATATTAGCATTTGGTATTTATCTAAAATTAATAAACAATTCAAAATAATGACTGAGTTCATACCATATTTTGCAGCACTAATAACCATATTGTTTGGCACAGGTTTTATTCTTGCTGTCCGTCAGTCCACAAACAATAACTCGTAGAACTAACTATTCTCATGGTGGCTGATAAATCTATAGTTTTTTTGTTTAATCAGCCACTTTGTTTCTCTACTTACTTAATTTTTTTTAAGTACATAGTGTCTAATTGCTATTATATTAAAATTGAAATCTCTTCCAATCTACACTAATTTTAGATCCTGATGCTAGCATTACAGATTGAGGTTTTACATTGTCTAGCATGCTAAAGTTCGTTCCGTAAAATGCTGAAAAGTTGAATTCTATATCATAATCGACTATTGGGTGTATTTGCCAGCTAGGGTGGTTAATTTTGTACTCTATGCTTTGTGATGCGTCTACTTTTGTATATCCATAATAATGCTCGTAGATATACTCTTCTATACTTCCCTTTTGCATCGCAACTTTTTCGCTTAAGGCTTTTACTTTAATAGTATTCCAAATCTCATTAAACTTCAATTGATAAGCTATTTCAAGTTCATGCTCATTTTTGGTCCAGTTATGTCTGGTGGGAACTGCTGTGTAGTGTTCCTTGTATAGTTTGTTAGCTACTTTTGCTACTATTTCATTTGGCACAGTTTCATTGATAAAAACAACACCTTTTCTCAGCTCATTCCCTATCTTTCTAGTAACATAAAAACGCAAATTTATTTCTTCAAATGTCCCGAAAATAGGTATTGGAATATTGAAAATTGAAGTGTCTTTAAATAGAAAACCTACCAAACTTACATAGGTCTTCCCTTCGTAAGTGTCTAATGTTACACCATTGGGCAAATAAGGAGCCAAAACGGCGGGGTCTACTGCATAGTTTGCCATTATTATATTCAGCCATTTTGCCCTCAGAAATGTTGTTGTCATTGTTTTTTTATAAAACTTACACACACAAAGGTACCATAACGCTTAGGATGGGTACTGCTATTATTAATACAAGCCTATCGAAATTGATTATTAGTCACTTATTCATCTAGTTCTTGAGTGTGTATCCACAACATCCTATATATTCGCTTTTTACCATCATGGCATTATTATGCACACATTATCACAATTGCGTTCAGGAGCATTACAGGGGGCTACATCGCTAAAGCTGAGTGAGGGACTGACAGTATTTCCAGACGAGATTTTCCAACTTGCCGACACGCTGGAGGTGCTTGACCTATCTGGCAATAAACTGAGTGAGTTGCCTCACGATTTTGGCAGGTTGTGGAAACTGAAAATTCTCTTTTGCTCTGACAATATTTTTACTGTGCTGCCAGAGGTGATTGGGCACTGCAAGCACTTAGATATTGTAGGGTTTAAGGCAAATAAAATAACTACTGTGCCCGCAAAGTCAATAAATAGTAATATACGCTGGCTTATACTTACCAACAATCACATAACCGAGTTACCACAAGAGATAGGGGAGTGTGCTAGGCTGCAAAAACTAATGCTTGCTGGCAATGAGTTGCAGACCTTGCCAGAGACACTATGTAAATGCAGTAACTTGTCTTTACTTAGAATTTCTGCCAACCAACTTACATCCATCCCAGAGTGGCTGCTTAGCATGCCTCGGCTTTCTTGGCTTGCATTTTCGGGCAATAAGTTTGGGGTCAACCGTAGTAATGATAACTTACCTATTATAGATTGGCACAGTATCACAGCAGGTGAGGTACTGGGAGAGGGGGCTTCGGGCATTATATACAAGGCATTGCTGTCTACTGAGCACAATGAAGTAGCCGTGAAGGTATTTAAAGGAGCCGTAACAAGCGATGGATTGCCAGAAGATGAGTTGCGGGCATTTATAGCAGCAGGTACACATCCTGGGCTGGTAAAAATACAAGGGCAAATAACAGGACATCCAGAAGGTAGATATGGTGTAGTCATGGAGCTGATAGATACAAGTTTTTATAACCTCGGTATGCCTCCCAGTTTCCAGACCTGCACCAGAGATGTGTTTGCATCCGATATGCAGCTTTCTGTATATCAGGTGTTGCGTATTGCGGGCACTATGGCATCTGTGGCAGGGCACTTGCACAACCGAGGTATCATGCACGGCGATTTCTATGCCCACAATATACTGGTAGATGATCAGGGCAATGCTTTGCTGGGCGACTTTGGTGCAGCGTCTGTTTATGACCGTTCCGATACTCACCTTGCTTTCGCATTGGAGCGTATCGAGATTAGTGCCTTTGGTTGTCTGCTCGATGATTTGTTGCAGTTATGTAGTAATGAACACCAAATCGATATAATAGCACAACTTAACAATCTAAGAGATAAGTGTATGGCTGAAGATGTAAATGTCAGACCAGATTTTGAGTATGTATGCAGTGTACTTAATGGGATATAATGCTAGTATCTCTACTTTGCAGAAAAGCTATTTCTACATCTTGCTTCAAACGCTAATACTTTCACTTTACATAAAAGAGTGAGGCGCTTTTCTTTCGCCTCACTCTTTGTATCATTATTTTTATATGGTCAGCGTAAGCTATTGGCCTGTTATTATCAGTACTTTCCTATATATCTTGTTCCCTGCAGTTACTTTTATTACATAGCACCCTGCGTTTACCTTAAGAGAGTATCTTATGTTGTCTTTTCCTGCATATGCAGTACTTTCAATGATTTTACCACTCATATCAGTAATAGTTACTTCAGTTGGCGCAGCTATAGCTGGTAACACTACCTCAAATTCACCATTCGACGGATTAGGGAAGATGCTTATTGTTTTATCCCCATCAGCAATCATGTCAATATTTGTAGGGCATGATAGTACATTTACGTTTGCAGTTGTGTAGCAGCCAGTAGCCAATGCATATGTTACAGTTGCTGAGCCAGCCGATACACCAGTTACTAATCCGCTAGCATCTATTGCAGCAGTACCTGTGGTGCTACTACTCCATGTGCCTCCTATGGTGGTGTTGCTCATTAACGTCGTGTTGCCTATGCACACACTAGTACCGCCAGTTATAGCAGCAGGTAGTGCATATACAGTTACTGCAGCAGTAGCTGAGCAGCCACTTGCGGTGTACGAAATTGTTGTGGTTCCAGCTGTTACACCCGTTACCACACCACTACCATCTACTGTAGCTGTGCCTGTAGTGCTACTGATCCATGAGCCACCAGCAGTAGTGTTGGAGAGAGTAGTAGTAGTACCAGCACACACACTGGTAGTGCCTATTATGGCAGGTACTGCTGGGTTTACAGTTATTATCCTTGTAGCACTAGATAGCGATGTTTGGTAGGTTATTACTGCCGTCCCAGCCGATACTCCTGTCACTACTCCCGTCATCAATCCCACTGTTGCCACGGCAGTACTACCGCTAGTCCACGCTCCCATAGGCACAGAGGCACTAAGTGTAGCCGTTCCCGCTGTACAAATGTTGGTAGTGCCAGTTATTGTTATCACATCTCTGGCTATTTTACGTACACGGTGGTTGTTGTCATCAGTAAGGTATAGGTTGCCACTGTTGTCCATGGTTATGCTGCTTGGGTAATTAAACACAGCTACAGCACCCGTACCTCCATCACCTCCATATCCAGCAGCACCGGTGCCTGCCACAGAGCTTATTGTGCCTGTCGCTCCTACTTTTCTAACTTTGTTATGCCACGTATCTGCAATAAATACATTACCCGCGCTATCAGCCCATACTCCGCCAGGCTTGTAAAGGCTTGCCGCAGTTGCTGCTCCACCATCACCACTAAATGTTGTAGTGCCATCGCCGGCATAAGTGGATATTACACCAGCTGTGTTTACCTTGCGTATACGGTTGTTGTTATAGTCAGCAATGTACAAGTTGCCAGCTGTGTCATAGTTTACATCATATGGTTGGTTCAGGAAGGCTGCAGTTGCCGCTGCGCCATCTCCCCCAAAACTTGACGAGCCTGTGCCAGCTAAAGTAGATATTATACCAGTTGTCATATCTATTTTGCGAACTCTATTGTAGCTTCTTTCTGCAAACACTAGGTTGCCAGCCGCATCAAAGCATATACCCGCTGGTGCTCCTATATTGGTTGCTGTTGCAGCCACACCATCAGACCCAAATCCTGTTGTTCCAGTGCCAGCTATGGTACTTATAATGCCGGCTGTGCTAATTTTACGTATTCTGTAGTGGGTGGCGTCAGATATGTACACATTACCACTGCCATCTACAGCTACGCCCATGGGCTGCCACAAGGTGGCTGCTGTTGCAGCACCTCCATCACCACTAAAAATAGTACCTCCTGTACCTGCAATAGTAGTTATCACACCCGCAGCTGATATTTTCCTCACTCGGTTATTTAGTTTGTCGGCTACATATATATTGCCCATTGCGTCAGTTTTTACATATGCAGGCGACTGTAGCGATGCCCCAGTTGCAGCACTACCATCTCCTGCATAGGTTCCGGTACCGTTGCCTGCTATGGTGGTAGTGGTTTGGGCGTTTACTGATTGGCTTATACTAAATGCAGCAGCAAGAAGCACTAGCTTTATAGATCTGTTAGTTGAGGACAACTGTTTCATAATTTCTTTTTTTTGGTTGTAAATATTTAAAACCAAAAGTCTGAAGGCGACATCAAATCATTGGATGCCAATTCATGAAACGTCAATTTCAATACATGAATGGTCGAAAATTAGAAATTTCCATTTTTCTATTTCTTCTTTTATACGGTATTTGCTGATGCAGTTTATTTGTTTCAGCTATTAATTACCATGTCGGCAGGGGCACATTTACGCAGATCTATCAGTAGTTCCGCAGGGTTGTCTGGTGTTATTACTATCTTTTTCTTGTCAGATAATATTAATAGTACGTAGTTATTCCTTTGTGTGCAATACCAGGTCATTTTACCAAATCGACTATTATAGTATTTGCCTGTATACCCAAACAAACCGCCATTGCCAAACGTGCGCATTGCACCACTCATGTCTTTGTTGCTTAGTATACTGATGCTGCAAATAGTAGTATAGTGAAATGAAACAGGCCCAACCATGCGATGGATGGTAAGTGCATCAGCATCGGCAGATATGTAAAGGGGCTTTAGGATATAAAAGGCTACAAGTAATGTAATTAGTAGTAGTGGCGCTACGAGTACTAGGTAACCTTCAAACACAGAAGCCGCTGTTTGTATGGCTTTATAGCTGTATGCTGCTGTAGATATGGCGAGTGCACTTACCAGTATCGGTATTATTACACCTGCAAGCGTATCTGTAGATGAGGTATGTCTATTCATTTAGTAGCAGATTTCACCCTGAAATTACGTGAGTTTTGGGTCAATGCAATAGTTTTGGGGTGTAAACGTAGCTGAGCAACAACATGATAAACAGCACTACACAGCTGTACGAAGGCTAACTATGCTGTAAAATGAATGAAATCGCCTTTTTTCTGGCTATTTTTCATGGTTTTGATGATTTTGTTTTGTTGTTTGAGAAAGCTTTCCCACTTTCTGTACTCCCATTCAGGAAATGTGAATGTGGTGTTGCAAAGTTCTTTAAAAGCCCAGTGGTAGATCAGTCTTTGGAATGGTAAAACACAGCGCTTCCTGA
>JBIKKS010000145.1:0-5787 GCA_044360235.1 Flavipsychrobacter sp.
GAACTGTCTGGCCAGATAGTAGACTCTGTATTGCAAAAATTTGGAATAGAGCTGGAGCGTGAAGTGCAGGTATGGTAGTCACCCCTTGAGGGGTATTAACAATACTTTATTTGGCACACCTGCCATTTAATCGCATATTTCTATGACTTTTGTAACTTCTTAACAAAACCTATGATTTGTGTAGCTAGTGGTTACCCTTATCGTTGATTAATTATTGTTTTACGAATTATTACCATGCAATTAACCACAAAGGCAATCGCCCTTTTCAATATATTTTTGTTATTACTTTGTTCGCCTGCTTTTGCACAGCCCACGGGTAGTGTGAGTGGCAAGGTTGCTGATGGCAGTAATAAGCCGGTTTCTTATGCCACTGTCACACTGCTGCGCTCAGACTCATCTGTTGTGAACGGAGACCTCTCGAAAGACAATGGCTCATTCAGCATAGCGTCTGTTTCTCCAGGTAGTTTTGTACTACGCATAGAGTCATTAGGGTTCAAAACAAAGTTCACATCCGTGACCATCACCGCCGATAAACCAGATGCAAAACTGGGCACACTAAAGCTATCGCAAAGCGAAACATCACTGAAAGAAGTAAGCATTACCGGCGAAAAAAGAGTAATGGAACTGAAGGTGGACAAAAAAGTATTTAATGTAGAAAAAAACACGACCACAGCAGGTGGTAGTGCTACAGATGTACTGCAAAATGTACCTTCGGTATCGGTAGATGCTGATGGTAATGTGAACCTGAGGGGCAAGGGTAATGTAACCGTGCTGATAGATGGCAAACCTGCTACTATGCTGGGTAGCGATGTTTCATCAGCATTACAAAGCCTGCCAGCTGGTAGCATAGAAAGTGTAGAAGTGATCACAAATCCGTCTGCCAAATATGATGCTCAGGGTACTACAGGTATCATCAATATCGTAACCAAAAAAGACGGGAGGCTGGGCATAAACGGCAGTGCCACATTAGGTGCTGGTACGCGCGATAAGTATAACGGCAACCTAAGCCTTAGTGTACGTAAAGGCAAGTGGAGTACCTTTCTTAATAGTAGTTTCAGAATCAATAATACCTTCAATAACGTAAGTACTCACCGTCAGGACTCCGTGCTTACTGCCGGTAATATGCAGTCTTACTACACCTATGAGCATGTGCCACGCCTGTTTAATGGTACATTCAATACGATAGGGGCTACTTATGATATAGATAAAAACAACTCTATCACCCTTACACAGAATGTGAATGCAATGCAGTGGGGTTTCAGAGATAATTCTATGTATTACGAATACAGCCAGCCTGAAAAACAAGGCACTACACTCCTTGAAAGAGAGCGCAACTCCTCAGCACTCGGAGGCCCGGTTTCTTCCTCTACCTCATTCGACTATCGTAGAAAATTCAAAACCAAGGGCGAGGAGCTGAATGTAGATGCCACTTACGCATTCAACAACATGCGCCGCTCACAAGACTTCGAAACCCGTACAGTGCTCTATGGCAACGGTTGGTCGCCCTATACTATATCATCTGCGCCTGGCAGGGGCGGCAATAAAAGCCTGAATGTATGGGCAGACTATACTAAGCCACTTTTTACTGCCAATGGCAAGCTGGGTGTGGGTTTCAAGTCGCAGTTCTTTAACTTCTTCAGCAGTAATGAACCCAAAATATGGGTGGATACGCCCAACTATGTAAAGGTTGACGACTCCTCATTGTTTGCCACATACGACTACAGCCAGCAGACCCATGCTGCCTATGTAAACTGGAACGACCAACTGGATAAGTTCTCTTATCAGGTAGGGCTGCGTGTAGAAAATGCGGAATATAATGGATCTGGTAGTGTGCCCCGACCCGCTACATTCAAAAATAGTTTTCTGAATCTTTTCCCTTCAGTATTTATCTCTTACCAGCTCACTTCTGAGCAGAGTGTATATATCAACTACAGTCGCCGCACTAATAGACCTAGCTTCTTTCAGCTGATGCCTTATCGTGATTTCTCTAACCCCGGCACTGTATCTATGGGTAACCCTAATCTCATACCTGAGTTTATAGATAACATAGAACTTAGCTACAGCATAGCCACAGAGAAAGGCAATAACTATATATTCAGTACTTACTTTGCCCAAACCAATAACTTAACAGAGCGTGTACTGCGCCCCATAACAACCGATGATGCTGCTATAGGGCTGGCAGATCAGGCTGGTTTGTTATTATCTATGCCGCTCAACATTGCATCTGGGATGACCTATGGTATAGAAGGTACTGGACGCGTACAGATAACCAAGGCATGGGATGCTACATTGAACATGAACTTCTTCAACAATCAGTTGACGGTGGGTAATATAGACCCTGCCTATACTGCATTTATAGCCAACAACAATGGTTATAGCTGGTTCGGTAAGGTAAACAGCAATGTGAAGTTGCCTGCCAATTTTTCCCTGCAATTCAGCGGCAACTATGAGTCGCCCAAGATAATAACGCAGGGTAGCCAGCGCGAAAGTTACTGGATAGATATAGCCCTGAAAAAGAACCTTTGGAAAAACAAAGCCTCGCTGGTGGTCAACTGTTCAGATGTGATGAAAACCCGCCAGTTTATCAATAACTACGTCACTGCCAACTATACCCAAACAACAGACAGGGTGAAAGAAACACGTATAGGTAACTTTACCTTTACCTACAGGTTTGGTAAAGCAGATATGGGTAAAGGCGGTGGTGGTGAACGCCCAACTGCTGGCAAAAAGGGGAAAAATAAGCCAGAAAAACCCACAGACGAAGACAGAGCCAAGAACCTGAAAGGTAGCGACGACAACGACAACAGCGGCGGCGGTGGTAGCGGTATTGGCGGCGGTCAGCGCAAATAGTACAGTATATAAATACAATGATAAAGTGGTCAAAAATACCGTTGTACGCTTTGTTTATTATTTAATATGATGGTGCTGTTCAATAATACTTAATGCATCGTTAACTCCACCGTCATATTGCCTTTAAACAATAGTTGTCAATTTGTACAAATAAATGCTGGCAGCAGCAAAACAAATGGCAAAAAGAGAGGTGGATATATTAGTACTTTCAGATGTTCACCTAGGCACCTATGGCTGCCACGCTACAGAGCTACTACAATATCTGAAAAGCATAAAACCTCGCACTGTAATACTTAATGGCGATATAATAGATATCTGGCAGTTCAGCAAGCGATACTGGCCAGCCACGCACATGATGGTAGTAAAACACATCATAGGCCTAATAGCTAAGGAAGTTCCTGTATACTACATACCTGGCAATCATGACGAAATGCTGCGCAGATTTAAGGGATTCAACCTGGGCTCGCTGAAAATAGTAAATAAGCTATCGCTGAAAATAGACGACAAAAAGGTATGGGTGTTTCACGGAGATGTATTTGATGTGGTAATGCAAAACAGTATATGGCTGGCAAGACTGGGCGCAGTAGGGTATGATACGCTTATACTCATCAATAGGTTTGTGAACTTTATATCGCAAAAGCTGGGAAGAGGTAAATTATCTTTCTCAAAAAAGGTGAAGAATACAGTAAAAAGTGCAGTCAAATTTATCAATGATTTTGAAGCTACAGTATGCGACATAGCTGCCGAAAATGACTATGACTATGTAGTATGCGGGCATATACACCACCCCGAAATAAAAGAGGTGAAAACAAAAAGCAAACCTATAACCTACATGAATTCTGGTGACTGGATTGAAAACCTTACTGCACTGGAATATACTGATGGCAAATGGAGTATCTATAACTATGCTACCGACACTGTGGCGCAGGCAATAGACATCAACAAAAAAAGCCAGAAAAAAGAATCATCGAAGGAAATGATGGCAAGCCTAATGCAGGAACTAAATATGAAACAACCCACAAAATCCGATGCCGAGTCTCAGATACTTGTTGCTGAGCACGACTAAGTTTTTCTACAATTTCAACCTAAAATGAAAATACTTTTTGCAATTCAAGGTACTGGCAATGGACACCTGAGCAGAGCCAGAGATATATACCCTGAGCTGGCAAAATATGGCGAGGTGGATGTGCTGATAAGCGGCATACAGGCAGATGTAGCTGTGCCATTTCCGGTTAGGTACAAAATGTATGGCATGAGTTTCATCTTTGGCAAAAAAGGCGGGGTAGACATATGGGATACTGCACGCAAACTGAAACTGCCACAGTTGATAAAGGATATAAAAGAACTTCCAGTAGAGGACTATGACCTCGTGATAAATGACTTTGAGCCAGTAAGTGCATGGGCGTGTAAGCGCAAGAGCAAACCCTGCATATCGCTGAGCCACCAGTGTGCTGTGCTGCACCCTAATGCCCCCAAACCTGCCGCTACCGACCTGATGGGCAAACTAGTGCTAGAGCGTTACGCACCTGTAACTGATGCCTATGGTTTTCATTTTAAAGCATTTGGCGAGCAGATATATACGCCTGTTATAAGGAAAGAAATAAGAGACCTGGCACCTACCAATAACGGTCACTACACAGTGTACCTACCCGCCTATAGCGATGAAACAATTGTGAAACATCTGTCGCACTTTAGCGAGGTGAAATGGCACGTTTTTTCTAAGCACAATAAACAACCGTTTGTGAGTGGTAATGTAAGTGTAAACAAAATAGACAATGAAGCCTTTGTGGCAAGTATGGCATCGGGTGCAGGTGTGCTATGTGGCGCGGGTTTTGAAGGCCCAGCAGAAGCCATGTATCTGGGCAAAAAAGTGTTGGTTATACCCATGCTCACCCAGTATGAGCAGCAGTGCAATGCAGCAGGTGCAGCAGCGATGGGTGCAACAGTAATACCAACCCTAAGCGAGGCGCACTATCCAGTGATACAAGACTGGCTGCAAAATGGCAAAGCTATACCTGTAAACTACCCAGACCAGACAGCAACGATTATAGCCCAAATAATAAAAAAATATGCGCCTGCCTCTGCCTCCAGAAAAAATACTGCTGAAGCTGTTGCCAGCCTATAGCTACACCTGCCGCATGGCTACCATAGTGCACAAAGTGCTGTGCACACTGTATCCCTGACCACTGTACTGTAAACTACAAAATGTACTGTGTGAAACAAACAGAAATTGCTGATATTTGCAGTACATGAAACTGATTGTAACTGCAATACTCATAGCCATAACATCGGTAGTGTGTTATGCACAAGCCATAACCATAGATACTACACGCACCACTATGGTGATAACTGAAAAGACTGGTCCAGTGGTGCGTACACTGTCTATATATCGTACCATAGTTGCGGGTAGTGGGTTCAGGCATCAGGGTATTTATCAGCCTACTGCGGCTGAGTTTGGTACTGAGTCTGAAGTGCTAAAGCTGAACTTTACGGATGAGATGACCCATCTAAAAAAAATGATAGAGGCAGCGAATAAAATCAGACCACACAATTTTTCGAAGATCTCCATGAATATCTTGCCTTACAATGAGCTGGTGCTGAAATTGGTTAACTATTTTGAAAAATCGCCTGAGTGGAATGCACACCTTAAGAGTAACCCAAACCTGAAACGTGCTACTACATTGTTTGACGGGTCGCAGATATCGGAGGTTGCCTATAACTACCGCATAGCTGGCGACCTGCTGGATAGGAGCGACTATGTGACCGATGTAAGTGCTGCATTTGCTACTCTGGGCTATACTGCCAAATCTGGTGGTTTTCCGGAAGAACACCAGCGCATAATAAGTGCTGATAAGCTGATGCTGCTGGGTAAAAATGCCAGCCTTTTTGTACCAGAGCCCAATATGTACTTTAACCTTACCAAGATAAAATAATATG
>JBIKKS010000147.1:0-5781 GCA_044360235.1 Flavipsychrobacter sp.
GATAAAGTAGTATTAAAGCCAGTGCATACAGAAAGCACTCCTGTAATAGATGCTACAGAAGGATTGACAGTGATAGTAGCTGTAGATGATGCTGTACAACCTGTAGCATTGGTAACTGTAGCTGTGTAGGTGAACACAGTAGGTACTGTAGTAACGCTCGACGTCTGGAAATATACGGTACTGGTAGCAGCTCCTGTATATGGAATTGTAGCTGCTGCATTGGTGTACAGATTAGTAGTAGGCGACCATGTAGCTGCCGCAGTAGAACTAATTGCAGTGATACTGCCGTTACAAACAGAGGTTGTAGCTGGAAAAATGGAAGGCGCGGCGGGAACAGGATTAAGGCTAACAACTGTAGTAGCACTCATAGAACAAGTTCCATTAGAAGCAACAAGTGTGTAAGTGCCAGCAGTGGTTGCAGTGACTGGAGAAATAACAGGAGTAAGAGAAGTAGATGTGAAGCTAGCTGGACCTGACCAAGAATAAGAAGTAGCACCACCACCTACTGTGCCAGTGAGTGTAACAGTACCACCAGGACAAACTGCACCACTGTTAGTTGCAGTAACTGTTACGGGACATGGAGACCATCTGTAAACCTGATTAGCTGGAGGAAACCCACTACCCGTATTGAAAGTAGTATTGGGAACTGGGGCGGCAGTAAAAGTGGGCAAAGTACGAATATCAGCAGTAGTATTGGTAATACCAATGGTGGCAGATGGTGTGCCATATGTACTTGAACCGTAACAAAAGTCAATCATATTAGAGCCTTCATACAGTTTTATTTGAAGATTACCATTGCCTGACGTGTTAAAGTGATGAAAATTGTTCCACTCAAAAGTAAAAATCCTATTGGGTGCAGTACCAGTAGTACTATAATATGCAGTGTGACCAGCACCATGAAGGTCGTCCCAATAAACCAATAACCAACCAGCACTCGAAATATTGCCTAACACATTGGTGAAAGGGGCTACACCAGTGTTTGAGAAATTGACAAATCCATTGGATGAAACTGCAAGCTGCGTGTAATTAGTGCCACAATAATTAAACGTGAAACCAAGAGGGATACTGGTTTGAGTAATATCATCGGCACTAATACCGCCAGTGGCAGTACCAGTAGCAGAAATACTAGTGTAGGTACTACTAAAAGCAGAAAAAAAGTAGGAAGCTGTAGTTTGTGAATAACCATTGACCCCCGAAAGAAGCAAAATAACTAAACTGAGTAACGTGACTTTTTTCATATAAATTGACCAGAAAAATTAACAGTTAAAGAACACTAATCCTATACTAACACAATCGTAAATTTAGCACATTAAGTAAGAGTTACAAAAAAATATTTCTATTGTTATAATTCCGACACTAAGCCAACCTATTCGAATAAAAATAAAAACTCAACACACATAATGACTTATCAAAACTAACTTAATAAGTTATGTAACACAATAGGATTTACATGACAACTAAGCAATTTACTAAAACGGATAGGCAAATAAACAACCAAAAATGTTAGCTTTTTATAAAAAAATATAGAGACGATTGTAAAAAAGGATTGCGACAAAAATAGAAATAAAACGAATAGCATAAATCGCAGGTATTCAACGAATAATGGCTGCCTCTAGTTTTGTTTTTACCATTTGCCATTCAGCGTTTATAATACTGAACACAGCCGTATTGCGATAAGCGCCATTAGCTCTTATTCTTTCATTTCTGAGAACACCCTCAAAGGTGGCACCTATACCTAGTATTGCATTATAACTGCGAAGGTTGTTTTCATCAGTGACAAATTGAACTCTGATTGTGTTTAAGACTTCGAAACAATAAGAGAGTAATAGCAGTTTACACTCTCTATTGTAGCCGGTTCTCCAATAATCGGGATGATACCACGTCCACCCAATCTCTAATTTCCTGTACTCAGGGAAAATATTATGAAACATAGTACAGCCTATAATATTTCCAGTACGGTTGCAAATAACAGTAAAGGGATATTGCTCACCTGTCGCACGTTTTAGCACTGCACTTTCGAGGTGTCGTTTCAATGTTTCAGAGTCGGCACCGTTGATAGAAGTGAACTCCCAAATTTTGGCGTTGGCACCTACTATTAACAGTTCAGGAAAATGCACACGTTCCAGCGGAATAAGTTTTATTAAATCGCCTTGAAGTATAACAGGGTGTTTTATCCAATTCATTATGCAATATATAAAAATCAGAAGATTTAGAACGATGTAGATCTAAACGAAGAAACTCAAGAGTTACTGTAAAATTGAAAGAAAAGAATTGGAAATAAAAATAAAAAGAGGGCAAAATTTGCCCTCTTAGTCTTAAATAATATTATTTATTATTAGTCTACAAATAATTTTTGCTGTACATTACTTTCAGCGTCATTAACCTGAATCAAATACATTCCTTTTACTAATCCTTTAGTACTGATGACAAAGTTATTTTCACCTGAAATAGCTCTGAACATCTGCGAACGAACTTGTTTGCCAGAAAGGTCTGTAACTACAACCTCTACTTGTCTGGCTGATGCACTGTGGTAATAAACAGTAACCTGAGATGTAGCAGGATTTGGGAAAAGAGAAAGTGAAGAATGAACAGCCTTAACTGTAACAATACCAGTAGGTACGGTACCTGTAAAAGCCAACTGATCGGCATAAAGGTAACTACCATTTACTGCGGTAATTGGATCGGCACTAGACATAAGTACTATTATGCCAGTATCGGGATTGGCACCAGACATATATGTAAGTGGGATAGTGAAATCGGACCAAGACATAGCCATACCAGTAAGCATAGAATCTGCCATAGCTACTGTGTCTCTACTGTTGGTAGTTGTGTTCCATTTAGTAAAGAACACTCCTACTCTTCCATGATCTGTACCTGACCCCATGTGCTGCCATTTGCCAGTAAGGCTAGCAGAACGAGTAGAATACGGGAAACCGCCTGAGAAATCGACTGAAAGTGGAGATAAAACTACATTTAGCACGCCTGTAACAGCTACACCTGGCGCAACTAAAGTAAGTGCAGTTTTGGAAGTCAGTTTTATAAATGCACTACCTGACGGAGCACCTGTGGTACCTTTTTCGCATGTGTATACTGAAAAGGTACTAGTAGAAGAATTAAGATTTCCCCAACTAGTAGGGTCATCGTATGTACCAGATGTCCAAGTTTCAAAACTGGGATTAGGTATCTGCGCAAAAGCAGCAATGGTGAGGAAAAGAGAAAAGAAAGTTGTAGAGATTTTTTTCATTTAAGATGTAGTTTGAGATAAATAATGTGGTGCAAAATTACATAAATAAATGTTGTGTTTTACTACCCGAAAAAAACTATTCTAATTGTAGCTACTCATAAGGTAAATGAATAACTACTTTTGTTACATCATAACTTTAGGTAACACAAAAACAGAAAAAGAAGATATATTTTACAAATGGCAGAGGAGAAAACAGAAGTACCACAGAAAAGCTACAGATGGCTGGAAAACATACATATATTACTGTGGTTGATAAAGGACACCTGCTGGGCTATGGAATGGAAACCTGGCGCTGTAGCTATGATAATACCTACCATAAGCGTAGCCCTATACCTGCTATATAGAAGTAAGAGAAATAAAACTGAACTATATCATAATGCAGCAGTATGCCTGTGGATAATAGCCAACTCAACATGGATGATAGGAGAATTTATAAATCTGGACCTAAGACCAATAGCCGCTATATTGTTTGGGATAGGTGTAGGTATATTAACGATATACTATAGTGTTTACTTTAGAAAAGACCGAATTGATGAAAAGAAAGAGGAAATAAAAAAGAACTATGAATAGTAACGATAGTTACTTGGCCACTGTTTTGGGGATTTTTTTCATTAGTTCTGCCTGCATGTATAGCTGATAACGATAATTAGCAGCGCCTTCTAGTATTTGTACCATAGCTTCCATCTCCTGATCTCTGCCGGTAGGGTCGTAATTCTGGCGAAGATTATTATTGAACATCAAACCAACAGACTGCCAGACCACAGCTGAAAAACCACTTTTGAGTTCGCGGATGATGCTGTAACAATTTTGCCCTGTTTGGCGATTGATAAGTTTTATAAGTACATGCCCCTGATTGACTGTAAGGTTTTTGAGGGGCTCTTTGAAAGATGCATCTAGCTGACGGTCAATTTCTTTGAGATATCGCCTTCTGTCGCGCCTACCATCGAGTGTATCTAGTGTAACACTTACATCTTTGAGAATAGCTGCTGCCGTGATGGCGTACGGGTAGGCGATGTAAATATCACGACGAAGCCTGTCGCGACGAAGTCTATCGGAAGGATTGATAAAAGTGCTGATTATTTCAAACTCAGGAAGAAATGCAGTTGGGTAATTAACCCCGTTAATTACAGTACCCCCCACTCTAATAGTATCGAAAGGTGACGACTGAGCCATGGATGAATGGACTGCAAACACCGAAAACACAATGAGGCAATATGTAAGCAGGTATCTCATGAAACTACATTGTAAAATTCCTGATTTTTATTGATATTAAACCAAAACTAATGACAAAATATTGCAAACAGAGAATGTTAATTTTGTGGCAATACCAAAGTATACTAAGTTGAGTTTATGATGGAACGCTACCTTTGCAGTAGATATATGAATAAGATTCTGTTGACAATAGCTGCTGGAATGACATTGATGACGTCTTGCAAAAAAGAAGTAAAAATACCGCTTACGAAACAAGAAATACAAAAGCGTGTTGACTCCATATCGCAGAAGCGATTTCAGGAGGTAGACGAACTGGCACAAAAAGAACTGGAATACAGAATAAAAATAGAAGTAAAAATAAAAGCAGACTCGATAAGAGAGGGGATGAAGATTAGTGTTAACTAACTGAATTAGACTAATAGAAAAGGAACAGACCAAACAAAAATTGTGAGAATAGACCTGCAACCAAAACCGATAATATACTTTGATGGAGTGTGCAACCTTTGCAACAGCGCAGTGCAATTTATTCTGAAAAACGATAAAAAAAAGAAGTTTTTGTTTGCGACACTGACATCGGACACAGGCTTAGTGGCAATAGAACAAGTAAAAAATGGAAGCAAAATAATTGAAACTGTAATCTTATACTACAGAGGCAAATACTATACTAAATCGACTGCGGTGCTACTTACCTTTAGACTGCTGGGAGGCATGTGGCAATTATTGTATCCGCTGATAGTTATTCCTGCGTTTATACGAAATGCTGTTTATGACTTAATAGGTAGAAACCGTTACAAATGGTTTGGCAAAAAAAGTGAGTGTACATTACTATCTCCCGAAATCATGGAAAGGTTTGTTACCAAGTAAGATTAACAAATAAAAAATAGCCATCAGAAAAGTATATCTACCTTAAATTTGGATATGGCAAGCCTTAGATACTTTACGTTTTTAGTAATTTTCACCCTATTGTCAGTACACGGAAATGGGCAAGAAGTGACCTACACTGTATACGAAAAATTTGACAATAGGTCGGATGCTTACAGTGTAGTGGGAATGACTGGTGGATACTTGTATACCTACTTGAGAAATGAAGAGGGATCGAAACTGGAAGCCTATAACGACTCAATGAAAAAAGTAGCAACAATACTATTGGACTTTTTTCCACAACGCATATACCAGGTAAAATTCATACCCTACCCTGACAAAATGATGGTGCTGTATCAGGCACTAGAAAGCAACAAAGTGGTGCAATATGCGGCACTATTGGATGCCAGCGGTCTACTGATAAATAAACCTATAGAGATAGGACATAAAAAAACGGGAATATT